>CAXRBW010000163.1:5000-8939 GCA_964228775.1 Pyrinomonadaceae bacterium
GAAGATTCTTTTTGAAGGCGTCTCTAAGGAATCGGACCTGTTGTTTCAGGGGAGGCACCAGGGGCAGGCCGAGGAGATCGACGGATATATTCTCATCAATGATGCGCCAGAGGATTTTAATCTCGAGCCCGGTGAATTCTGCGAGGTAGAAATCACTGAGGCGCTCGAATACGACCTCGTCGGTCGCGTGGTCGGGGGTGTCCGATGAGTGGTAAAGATAGATTCGCTTTGGCCATCGCGACATGCGGCGTCGGCTACATCAAATATGCCCCTGGCACTTGGGGCTCGCTTGTCGGCGTTCTCCTGTATCTTATATGGTCCGTGGTGGTGGGCGCGCTCGACCTCAATGGTTATTCGGGTGGCGCGGTGACTGCGGTTTCTTTTGTCGTCAACGGTGGCGCGGTGGGACTCGTCGTTGCAGTCGGCATCTGGGCTGCGGGTCAGGCTGCGAAGCTTTTCGGTGAGAAGGATCCGCAGAAGATCGTCGTCGACGAGGTCATGGGCCAGCTCGTCACCTATCTTTTCAGTCCATTTGGTAGCGGATGGAGGTTGCTCCTTGCGGGCTTCGTGCTCTTTCGCCTGTTCGACATCTTCAAGCCGTACCCAATCAGACGATTCGAAACACTTCCAGGAGGCTTCGGCGTCTGTATCGATGACATAGCGGCAGGCGTTTACGCGGGCTTGATCCTCTTTGTGGCCAGCCTGTTGCTCATGAATCCGGCGAATCCGATTTTCTGACGGCCACGGCAGACTTACCTCGGTCGAATCCTTTTATCCATCCCTTTCTCCAGAAATAGAACATCAAGGCTATCCCGATTGCTGCCATCACGAGCATCAGATGCCAAAATGCATCGGGATGCTGATCATCGGGCAGTGACTTTATGTTCATCCCGTAGATGCCGGCAATCAGCGAGAGCGGAAGCATCACCGCAGAAAAGATTGCAAGCAGCTTCATGATGTCGTTGGTTTTGTTTGAGATGACGCTTAAATGTACGTCCATCAAGCTGCTGATGAGGTCTCTGTGACTTTCTGCGAGCGTCGCAATTCGTTGAAGGTGGTCGCAGACATCACGCAAGAAAGGCGTTGCTTCACTTGAGATCTGAGTGAATTCACTGCTCGCAAGGCGATGCAGTACTGATGTCTGCTTGGTGCTGATACGAATGAGTCGCCCGACGCTTCTTTTGAGGCGCATGACTTCCTCAAGAATTTCAGTGTTGCCGTCCTTTGCTTCGAAGATATCGTCCTCGAGCCCACCGATTGAATCATCAAAATCCTCGACGACCGGAATGTAGGCGTCAATCATCTGATCGAGAATCTTATGGAGCAGAAAGTCAGCCCCCCTAGAGATTGTGTGAGGAGCCGAGTCGATGACCGCGTCGAGGGAGCTGATGCTGCGGAATTGCTGGTCGTGATAGGTCACCAGGAAGTTGGAACCCAAAAAGCCATCTAGCTCGTTGGTCACGAAGCGATGAGCGTCGGTCTCTTTCGTCACTCCATGTACGGTGAATGATATGTAATCGCCGTAGTTCTCGATGAACGGATGATGCCTAGTCTCGAGGGCATGTTCGATCGAAAGCGGATGGAAATGGAATGTCTCGGTGAGCACCTTCACCACTTGGTCATTCCAATCATCTATATCGACCCATACTATATTCGTCTCATCCTGAAGCAGAGACGGTAAATCCTGAGTCGACCTGCCGCGATCGACGGTCTTACCACCTTTCTTTAGCACCGTTATTTTCATATGAGGTTGATGGGATGCGAGGTCCCGTTCCGTATCGAATTTATACAGAATTCCGATTTAAAAAGCCAAATCACAACCCCACTACGACCAGCCCACTCCACACTACGCATCACTCCCGCGGAAACATGATTGTTATATGAAGCGCCTCTCAACGTGAAAACACTTGTCTCCCGTTTGTGGGGGGGGTAGATTGTCTGATGACTGACTGGTAGCACCACCGCAGACCGGTTGAACGAAAACGATACATGTCCTCTTCGGGCACGGATGTTGCACCCATTCAAGGCAGCCCGAGAAAAGGTCACGCATAGACCAAAGACAAGTAGGGAAGAGCGGCAGGCGTCACCAGGCCTCGTCTTGACGAATTCGACCCCGGGCAAACTACAACTTCGTGGGAGAAGAATATGAAAAGAAAAGCACTCGTGATTGATGACGACCTGTCATCACTCGACCTCATGGAACATTTCCTCTGCGACAAGGGCTTCGAAGTTCTTGTGGCGGACAGCGGATCGAAGGCGCGCCGCGCAGCGGAAGACGGAACCTTCGACTTGGTGATTACCGATTTGAATCTGCCTGACGCGAACGGTGTCGAGCTGATCTCTGAATTCAAAAAGACTATTCCAGATGCGGAGATCATCATGGCGACGGGTTTCGGTTCGGTCGAGAAGGCAATCGAGGCGACCAAGGCCGGCGCATTCTACTATGTCGATAAGCCCGTCAATCTTGAAAAGCTCAATGTGCTGGTCGAAAAGGCAGTTGAGCGAAACGAGCAGGCGAGGGAGATTCGTGAGTTGCGCAGCAGACTCGCGAGCCGCAGTTCCTATGAGGGCATCATCGGCGGCAACAGGTCGATGCAGGATATCTACGAAGTCATTGAAAGTGTTGCAGATTCCGATGCGAACATCCTCATTCTCGGGGAATCAGGCACGGGCAAAGAAGTCATCGCAAACGCCATTCACTACAAAAGTCTCAGAGCGAAAAAGTCTTTCATCAAGGTGAACTGCTCGGCGCTGCCGAAAGATTTGATCGAGTCACAGCTCTTCGGTCACACAAGGGGCTCTTTCACGGGCGCGGTATCAGACAAGGTAGGGTTCATCGGGCAGGCCAGCGGGGGGAGTCTGCTGCTCGACGAGATCGGTGAAATGACGATCGAGCTCCAGCCGAAACTGCTCCGCGTGCTGCAGGAGCGGGTCTATTACCGTGTCGGAAGTGATAAGCCGCAAGAGGTCGATTTTCGCCTCATATGCTCGACCAACAGGGAACCTAATGATGCCATCAAGGAAGGAATCCTGAGAGAGGATCTGCTATACCGGATAAACACGATCGAGATTCGTATACCGCCGCTCCGGGAGAGAATGGACGACATCCCGATGCTTGCCGAGCATTTCCTTTCGGGTTTTGCCGACAAATATTCCAAAGACGGTATCGAATTCGCGCAGAGCGCCTACGATCAGATGCTCAATTACAGTTGGCGCGGCAATGTCCGTGAACTTGAACATGTCATCGAGCGGACGGTGCTGCTTTCAAAGAACGACTCGATGGAAGTTCTCGGAATCCGTGGCGACGGCTCGGTTCAATGGATGTTGCCCTTCGCAAGACCATCGTTTGTGAAGCCCTTCGCAGGCGAGTCTGTTCGCGAGCCGAGAGAGTCGGCTGATGGTCCGATTGCATCAGAGTCCGAAGATGATATTTTTGAACGGGTCGGCAGGCTAGTGGTTGATAATCTGAGGCTTTCAGACGGTGCGGGTGAGGACGGCGCAAGACGGGACGTATTCGATGTTCTCGAAAGTGAAGTGGTGCTTGCGGCCCTCAAGCGCACGAAAGGAAATAAGCAGGCGGCCGCAAACCTTCTCGGTCTCTACCGTCCGCGACTTTATGGAATGATCAGAAGACACAAGCTTGATGTCAGGCTGTAGAAGGATGATTTTGATTGATGACAGATTGTAGCTAAGCACAACCATGTAATCCGCAGTAACAACTATGACAGTAAAATAAAAAGGGACCGCATTAGCGGTCCCTTCTTCTTTGTCTCCCTTCTTCTGTCAGGAGCAGTTCATCACCTCACCAGTATCCCAGGCAGTGGCCTGTCGGTGGAGAGGCCGATGGTCGCGGCGTCGACCGCGCGGTTGGTCGAGCGGAAGACGTACCAGGTTCCGGTCGAGGGGCGGTAGACAGCGGCGTCGGCCTTGCCGTCACCG
>CAXRBW010000164.1:0-4029 GCA_964228775.1 Pyrinomonadaceae bacterium
TCCAATCGAGGAGATTCGGAAGTATCTCGAAGAAAAATACACCACGCGAGTAGCTCAGGGTGGATTGAAGGTCTATACGACAATCAACGCCAAGGCCCAAGAAGTTGCAACCAAAGCCGTCCGTGAAAGGCTTCGTGCCTATGACAGAGGCAGATCGTGGCGTTCAGATTATCAGGACATACTTATCTCCGATGATGGCCAACCCTTGACCGATTCGGATGAAATCCAACGAAGACTTGGCAACTATAGACATCCGAACTGGTACGGGGATGATTTCAAAACGGGAGATTATCTGAAAGGTCTCGTGCTTTCGGTCGATCAATCAAAAGATACTGCAACTGTGAGGTTCGGCAGTTTTCGGGCAACAGTTAATGCGGGCGACATGGGGTCAAGTGGTAAGCGACCTTCTTCGGAATTGCGGCCGGGACTTCTCTGCGAATTCAGAATTGAAAGCGTAGACGAAGAGAAGCGTCTTCTTGAGGTAAAGCTTTCTCAGATACCCGAAGTCGAGGCCGCCATGGTAACGATCAACGCAAAAAACGGCGAAATCGTCTCGATGGTTGGAGGCTACGACTTTGCGACCCGGCGATTTAACAATGCTACCCAAGGATTGCGCCAGACAGGTTCTTCCTACAAACCATTCATCTACACCGCTGCCGTAGAGAGTGGAATGACGCCGGACATGATCGTAAGCGGAGCTCCAATCAATAAAGGTGGCTGGTCTCCTCATAACTATGACGGCTCGCCGAGCCATCCGAATGTCCCGATGAAGGTCGCGCTTGCAAGGTCACTCAACATCGCCGCCGTCCATCTTCTCGAGCAAGTGGGAGTTCAGACGGGTGCGCAAATGGTCCGACGATTTGGAATCACCAATCCAATGTCACCGAATTTGGCTTCGGCACTTGGTGCATCTGAAGCATCGCTCCTCGAGATGGTTTCGGCCTATTCCGCATTTCCCAACAAAGGAATAAGAATGCAGCCGCACTTCATCAGAAAGGTTTATAACCGCGATGGCAGCCTGCTTGAGGAATGGGACAACAAGGCATCGAAGGTGACCGATGAATACACCGCACTCACCATGGTTAGCATGATGCGCGGCGTGACCTCCGGTGGTGGCACTGCGGCTGGTGCAAGTGCTGCTGGTCAGCCGCTCGCCGGAAAGACTGGCACGGTGAATGACCACACCGATGTTTGGTTCATCGGATATACGCCCACCTATGTGACGGGAATCTGGATGGGAAATCCAAATCGTAAGCAGAATTTAGGTGCCGGCATGACAGGTGGCGGGGGAGCCTTGCCGTATTTCAATGAATTCATGAATCAATTCATGAAGGGTAAGCCCATCGAACGATTCCCATCACCTCCTCCTATGCCAGCGGATATCAAGCGCGAAAATGCAAAGCGACGGCGGGATGCACTCGAAGAGATGAAGACTGAGGATCCGTCCGAGAAGACTCCAACCGGCGACAATGCCGCACCTGTGCCGACTCCTGCACAAGGAGCTCCCGCTCCCGCTAAAAAAGTACAATAAAAATTGGCGCCCGTTGGCGCCATTTTAAAATTGGGAGAAACCCCTCTGAGCTATCTCGTGACGATAAATTCTCGGAGGGTTTGGTTGTAGCCACCGTTATCCACCTTTCTACCCTTTTTATCCACGAGCTCAAGTTCGATTTTGTTTTTCCCCGTTACCCAACCAGTTAGCCAAACAGGCTCCCATCGCTCGAGGTACATTGGTTGACCCCCATTGATTGTCATCTTCACTCGGTAAGTTCCACCGTCACCGACCAAGCGGGCATTGGCTAGCCAAAAATCGACCATGATTGCGTCGGCATCAGCGTTTCGATACTCGCCCTTGGGTCTGCTGAATGTTAGAAGCGGCGAACCCCATCTGACTTTTCCTGCGACTGAAGCCTGCATTGCTTTTCCTTCGATCCCCGCGGACATCTGCTGTCCTCCTCCGGTGACTGTCGGACGTGAGACATCAGCGGCGCCACCTTTGACAGTGAACCGGACAAATTGAAATGCGCCAGCGTTTTTATAACTTTCGTGCCAAGGCCGGGAAGGAAAAACGCGTAGAGTGTGTTCCCCGTCGGTAACATTGCGAAGCTCGAACCCGCTTCCTAAATTGTAATGAGCTTCGTATGGTTGGTTGTCGAGGATTACATGAATGTGGTTTCCAGACTTTGTAGTGGGATCCATCATCGGCATGTAACCTTTCAAGTCCCCAGAAATCTCAAGTTTGACGGTCACGGTTGAGCGATCAATTACTGCGTCCATCGAAGGCTCGATGATTCGAAGGACAGGCTTTGCGGAGTCCTGCTCACCACGTATCTTTGACAAGGCCACAATTCGTTCTGGCCTTGGAACGACTGTCACCCCATTGCTTTGGGCACAGACCGCTACGATTTGAGAAAGTACAAAAAATAATAGAAGGGTTAAGCGTTTCATTTTTAAAACCTTTAGGCAGTGCCAGAATCTTTTCATTGTGGCTCCTGATAATATTCGAACACTGAAATAAAATGCTTTTCAAGCGCATCCTCGACGACACTTAGGTCAAGGCTTCTGCCGAGTATCTTTTCCATTGAGGTCACAGGCTCGCCTTCGCAAGCGATAATCCAGTTGAAATAACTCAAATCGGTGTTCACATTGAGTGCAAATCCATGCGTTG
Organism: Pyrinomonadaceae bacterium; assembly: GCA_964228775.1. Classification (GTDB taxonomy): domain Bacteria; phylum Acidobacteriota; class Blastocatellia; order Pyrinomonadales; family Pyrinomonadaceae; genus CAXRBW01. Next base: position 2,669 of record CAXRBW010000164.1, read on the forward strand.
TTACCCAACGTTTTATATGAACGCCGATCGCTGCTATTTTGCCATCGGCAGTATGGACTCCAGTGAGTCCCTCCAACCTGAATGCCTCTATCCCGAAGTCAGCCAAGGCACGAATTAGAACTTCTTCCAGCTGTCTTATGTAGAAATGCACATCTTTCCTGTATCGCGACAAATCAATAATCGGGTAACCGACAATCTGCCCAATACCATGGTAGGTAACCTTTCCGCCTCGATTTGTTTCAAAGACCTCGGCTCCGATCTTCTCGAGAACTTCCGAAGTGGCAAGCACCCCCTGTTCCGAAGATCTCCGCCCGACCGTGAAAGTATGCGGATGTTCCAACAGAAAGAGTGTGTCAGAGGAGTGTTTGGCAATCACATCAGCTTCAGTGCTCTTTTGTAGTTCCAGCGCCTCGTGGTACCCGACCCGTCCAATGCGCTTAACCACTAGTTCTCTGTTGCCACTTTCGCCCATGCTAAAATTCTACGTTCTCCAAGGTGTGACAACAAAAATGATCAATCACAAACTTTTTTTAGCCCTTGCAGGCATGGTGTTCGCCCTTGCCCTGACTTCGACCCAGATTTCCGCCCAGACAAAAAAGCCCAACCCCAAAAAGCCTCCTCAGAAGGCTGTGGTTGATAACAAGACACTCGAACTCAAAGCCGGTGCAGAGGCAACCGGCGCCGCCATCAAAAAACTTGCGAAATTCACTTTTCTTTTAGGTGGCATCGCCCAGGGAATTGAGGATATCGATGCCCAAGCCAAGCTTGGAAAAGCATCGCGGCAGACCGTAGAGAAGAATGAGCAGTTTAAAAAATCAGTGATTGATGGAATTCGTAATTTGAGAAATGACTTGGCTGAGCTTGAGGTTCAATTCAGAGTCAAGCCAACACTGAGACCATTTAACCCAAAGATTGATGGAATCACGGTTCTTTCAGGATCCGCCGAGGAGGCCGCCCTCAATGGCCGCTTCACTGAGTCGGGAAAGATATTGGTCACTGTCATTGAGAAACTCACCGATGCACTGAGTACGATCAGATGATTCGGTCATCGGATTCCTAAACGGTCTCGAATGAATGCTTCGGCCTCGGTCTCCATGAGCTCACCAGACGAGATAAAAGCCCGTTGGACCAAAACGTCACCTGCCGACTGGAATCGGGATGGCTCGAGAAAAATGTTCCAGGGCGATCCCCAGTTTCGAGAGTCTCCGACTGCCATCCTGTACCGATAATGAGACGTTTCAGTTTTCTTTCCTTGACTATCTGACTCCTGAACTACAGGAAATTTGATTCCAAGGTCCAAGATGTTCGCTCTGACACTTTCCTTTGAATCGTATTCGGCGATACCGACAACACCGAAGCCA
>CAXRBW010000165.1:0-9135 GCA_964228775.1 Pyrinomonadaceae bacterium
TGAAGCCTGAAAACAAGGCGACCCTTGTTGCCATTCTCACCTATCACGTGGTTGCGGGAGAGGTTAAGGCGGCTGATGTCGTCAAACTCTCAAAAGCAACGACTGTGAATGGCAAGGATGTCAAAATCTCAGTGATGGGTGGAAAAGTCATGGTAGACAACGCGAACGTCGTCAAAACAGACATCGCGACGTCAAATGGCGTGATCCATGTCATCGACTCTGTGATTATTCCTAAGTAATGACCCAGAAAGGACTCTTTGTGAGCGTCCGATTTGAAAGAACTATTTTGTTTGGGTAAGTTGGAGTTTCACCTTCACCTAGATGGTCGACTCCGTTCTCAAACGTATAGCGATAGGAGACAAGGCCGCCGTTCAGCAATGTCTGAAGCAATACGGCGGCCTTGTTTGGTCTTTATCCCGACGGATGACGACCAATGCCGAGGATGCAGAAGATGCGACCCAGGATATTTTTTTAGATCTTTGGAAACATGCTTCAAAGTTTGATCCTGCTAAATCCTCGGAAGCGACATTCATCGCAATGATCGCCCGCCGAAGGCTGATAGATCGGATGCGGTCATCAGGGCGTACACCGAAAATGGAGTCGATTGAGATTGCAGGAGAACTACACGGAGGGAGAGTTGACGAGTCAATCGATGCAGGCATCGATGCGAATCGTGCACTAACAGCCTTGGCAGGTCTTGATCCCACGCATCGTGAGGCAATTCGGCTCTCGGTTGTATTGGGACTCACACATCGAGAAATTTCAGAGAAGATGGGACTTCCGCTCGGGACAGTCAAAACCAATATAAGACGCGGGTTGTTGCGCGTCCGCGAAATGTTAGGAGTAAGTAGTGATACTTCGGGGGAGATTTTGTAATGACAGACCTTGAGAGCAAAGAAAGACTCGTCGATCTGTTAATTGAAGAATCGATCACCGGTCTGTCAATTGAAGAATCCCGCGAGTTGGCGGAATTAAAGCTCCAATTTCCCAATGCAGTGGAGGATGATTCCATTGCACTCTCCATAGCCGCCATCCATCTCTCATCTTTCAATGAATTCAGTCCGATGCCCGTCGAGGTTGAACGAAGGATTCTCTCGAATAGCAGGAGATCGGCATCTCTAACAAATGATTCCTCTAAGGAAGAGATGCGACTGGGATTCTTGGAATTCCTTTCTGGTCGCTGGCTGGGTTGGGGAGTTGCGGCATGCCTTGCATTTGCACTTTTAATCACTCTTGTTCCAAATCGGATCACGGATGACCGTGAACTCACAATTTCAAAACAAAGAGACATGCTTCTTGCATCGTCAGATACATTGTTTAGAGTCGCTTGGAGTCCTGGTAACGTGAACGAAGCTACGCGAGTCTCGGGTGATATCGTATGGAATTCATCACTTCAAAAAGGATTCATGCGCTTTAGTGGGCTTCCACGAAACGAGGTCTCGAAAGAGTGCTATCAACTTTGGATATACGATGAAAATCAGGATGAAAAAACACCCGTTGACGGGGGAATCTTCAACATCGAGCAGGATGGAGAAGTTATCGTTCCTGTAAAGGCGAAATTAAACATCTCAAAACCTGTGCTTTTTGCCGTAACCATAGAAAAGCCTGGAGGCGTCGTGGTTTCGCGCAGAGAAAAGATAGCGGCCTTAGCAAAGGTAGGTATCTAATTCGGTAGTTATTCAGTGAAACTTCTCGGTGCTATACTGCGTTCTAGATTCTGACAATTCAGATGCCGGCGGAGTAAACATGCCTGCATCCAATCCATAAAAACTTAAGGAGTTCAATCATGAAAACAATGAGGGTGTTTCTTACCTTGCTCTTATTGGTGTCCGTAATGGCTTCAATATCAACAGCTCAAAAAGGCGACCGGCTTCCAAGTCTCAAGTACGAGGATTACCGTCTTCCGAATGGAATGAGGGTGATTCTGCATCCTGACAAATCAACACCAATCGTTGCAGTCAATGTTTGGTACCACGTCGGTTCGAAGAATGAAGTGCCGGGCAAGACGGGATTCGCGCACCTCTTTGAACACATGATGTTTCAAGGGTCGAAGAACTACAACGATGATTATTTCAAACCCCTTCAGGAAGCGGGCGCGAATATCAATGGATCGACCACACCAGACAGGACCAATTATTACGAAGTCGTTCCTTCGAATTTTCTGGAGCTAGCCCTTTTCATGGAGGCAGATCGCATGGGCGGTCTGCTTGACGCCATGACTCAGGAAAAGCTCGATAATCAACGGGATGTTGTCAAAAACGAGCGTCGGCAACGCTACGACAATCAGCCTTACGGAACTGCCTTCGAAAAGATTTCGGAGCTCATGTATCCGAAAACACATCCTTACAACTGGACGACGATAGGCTCACTTGAAGATCTTTCAGCGGCGTCAATGGACGATGTAAAGGCCTTCTTTCGTCAGTATTACTCGCCGAGCAACGCGAGCTTGGTGATTGCAGGTGATTTTGACTCGAAGCAGGCCAAAGAATGGGTCACGAAGTACTTCGGTGGACTCACAAATGGTGCGCCGATAACACGACCCAGCCAACCACAACCAGTTCTCAGTCAGGAAATCCGGATGAACTACGAGGATTCCGTCCAACTTCCGAGGGTCTATATGGTTTGGCAATCGGTCCCTCAGGGAAACAAAGATGAGGCGGCACTCGACGTTCTCGCTGCGATTCTCTCAAACGGCAGAGGATCGAGATTCCAGAGTGGGCTCGTTTATGGAAAGCAGATTGCTCAGGAGGCATTCGCTGCCAACCAAACTCGGGAAATCGCAGGTGAATTCATCGTAGTTTCCACAGCGAGACCGCAGAAGAACCTCGATGAGATCGAGAAGGAGTTGATATCGGAAATCGATCGAATCAAGAACGAGGCTCCGAGTTCGGACGAGATTGCGAGGGCGGTCAACCAGACGGAATCACAAACTGTTTTCGGATTGCAGACTGTTCTTGGAAAGGCGGATGCGATGAACTCCAACGCGGTGTTCTTCGGAAAACCTGACCTATTTCAGCAGCAGCTTGATGAATATCGTGCGGTCACCCCCGCTGACGTTCAACGAGTTGCGAAAAAATACCTAAACTCAGCAAAGCTTGTCGTTAATTTTGTTCCGAGAAAGGAGAAGGCTGCATCTCAGGCAAATATTGCAGCTAATCGCCCGACATCTACAGCTCCAAAGAAAGCAGAGACCAAGAAGGATTATTCTGCCAATCTTCCGAAGGCGGGGGCAGATCCGAAGTTCTCACTTCCCGAGATTAAGAAGACAAAGCTTTCAAACGGACTCAACGTTTGGATTGTCGAGCAAAACGAATTACCGATTGTCTCGATGAATCTGGTTGTCAATACGGGCGGAACTGCAGATCCGACAGATCGAGCGGGACTTGCAGCATTCACTGCATCATTGATGAACACGGGGACTTCGTCGAGAAATGCGACTGAGATCTCCAATCAGCTTCAAGCACTCGGCGCGAGTGTCAATTCAAGTGCGAATTGGGATTCAGCAAACGTCAGCCTCCAATCATTAACTCGGAATTTGGACGCCGCGCTCGACATATACGCAGATGTCGTGACAAGGCCCGCGTTTCCAGAGAGTGAGTTGAACACTCAGAAGATGAGGGCGCTCGTTGGTCTCAGACAACGCAAGGACAATCCGAACGCAATCGCAGGAGTTGTATACAGTTCGCTGCTTTATGGAAAGTCCCATCCCTACGGCAAGTCGCTGACGGGTGACCAGGCGTCGATCACTGCAATGAATCGCGGGGAAATCGAGGGTTTCTATAAGATGTATTACCGACCGAACAACGCTACTCTGATTGTTGTCGGCAATGCGAATGAGAAAACACTTATTCCTAAGCTCGAGAAAGCATTCGCAGGCTGGAAGTCGGCAGATGTGCCAAAAGTCGAAGCTCCAGCGAATGCGAACTTCGATGCACCGGGCATTTACATCGTAGATAAGCCGGGTGCGGCGCAGAGTGTCGTGACGATTGGACAAGTAGGAGTTTCGAGAGACAATCCGGACTTCTATCCATTAAGAGTCATGAATTCAATCCTCGGCGGACAGTTTTCAGCCAGGGTCAACATGAATCTCCGTGAAGAGAAAGGCTACACATATGGGGCGAGGACCGCATGGAACTTCCGTCGTGGCGCTGGGCCGTTTGAAGCAAGTGCTGACGTTCAGACTGCTGTTACCAAGGAATCAGTAGTTGAGTTCATGAAGGAACTGAACGGCATACGTGGTTCAATTCCAGTGACCGCGGCTGAACTTGAATACAACAAGCAGAGCTTAATCAGGAGTTATCCGTCAGGTTTTGAGACTGTCGGACAGATTTCTGCACAGCTTGCGAACTTAGTGGTTTATGGACTGCCAGATGCGACATTCAATGAATTCATCGGAAATATAAACCGTGTCTCATTGACTGACATCAATCGTGTGGCTAACAGATATCTGACTCCTGACAAGATGGCAATCTTGATCGTCGGAGACAGGTCAGTCATTGAACCGCGACTTGCAGAGATATCAGGTTGGAAGATTTTCCATCTTGATTCAGAAGGCAACGCGGTCAAATAAAATCAAATAGACTGATAATGACAAAATGAAGCACCCGCCCTCGCGGGTGCTTCTATTTTTATGTTCAACATAACTAAAAAGTGATTGCGGAGTCTCGATAAAACTTCTATTCTCAGCATTGCATCCGTTAGAACTCCGATATTCGCTTCAGAGGTTATATGAAAATTCTTTCTGCTTCTTTTGCTTTAACTTTGATTTTGGTTTTCATTGAAGCTCCCATGGGTCAGATAAAACGACAGTCGCCGAGGGACCTTGGTCTGACATCATCATTAATGGGTAGATCGACGCAACAGCCTTTTGCTGGTCACGTGCGAACGTCACCGGTGACTCTTCATGCAAACACCACTATGGCTGGTCAGGATTTCACATTTCCTGGGAACGATAGCCTCTACCAACAAACCAAATTCGTGGCGAGCAATATTTTAGCGGGGGACGATTTCGGTTGGGCGGTTGATATAAGCGGTGACTACGCTGTGGTGGGTGCTCCTGGTGCCGACAGTCAGGGCGCCGATAGCGGTGCGGCATATGTATTTGTCAGAACGGGGACTAACTGGACCCAGCAGGCGATTCTGACTCACATTGGAATCGGCGCCGGTGACAGATTTGGAACTTCGGTCGCAATCAGCGGCAACACTGTGGTTGTGGGAGCACCAGGGACCGACAGTAATGGTAGTGATTCCGGTGCCGCATATATTTTTGTTAGGTCTGGCACTAGCTGGACCTACACGACTCCACTGACCCCGAGCAACTATCCCGCCGGAGGACTTTTCGGCCATGATGTCGATATTGATGGTGGATCGATAGTGGCGAGTTCGATTGAGAGCGCAGTTGGTCCTGGTTCAGTTTTTGTATTTACATACTCAGCTCCGCTTTGGTCTCAGCAAGGAGCACCGATAGTGCTCTTGGATAACACCAGTAACCCGATTGGTAATACGGGTGATGATTTCGGCTACAGCGTGGCGATAAGTGGAGACAAAATAGTCGTCGGTGCACCGAGCGCCGACATCATGAATATCAACGATGGGGCAGTCGAATTTTTTGAGAGGTCGGCGGGCGTGTGGAGTCTTTCTGATATTTATACTGTTTCCACAGCGGTCGGGGGTGAAAACCTAGGTTATTCAGTCGCAATATCGGGAAATGCTGCAATTGTCGGTCTTCCCGGTTCAAGCGGCGGAGCGGGAGGTGTTGCAGTCTATAGATACTCTGGATCCGCATGGTCCGCAGAACAGGATTTCGGGGGCATCAATCTGTCTGAAGTCGGAAATAGTGTTTCAATCAGCGGTGATTTTTTTGTTGTCGGAGCATGGAAGTACAACGGCGGTAACGAAACTGGGGTCGCCTTTCTCTACAACAAGATTGGCAACTGGAGTCTTGTTGGAACGCTTGTCGGCGGAGACACTGTTTTAGGCGACCGATTTGGAGTCAATACAGCACTCGATGGGTATACAGCAGTTGTCGGAGCATATCTTGAGAGAACTTCGGGTGCCGGAGGAAATACGAACAGATCAGGTGCTGCATATCCCTTCTTTTTCTACACGACCACGGCGAGTGGAGTGCAGCTTTCAGGGCATGTGAAAACTCCCCAGGGCAGGGGACTCCGCAATGCATCGGTAATCATTACTGATTCGAGAGGTGAAAGACAGATTGTAAAAACATCTTTGATGGGCAATTTTCTTTTCCCTAACCTTAAGGCGGGAGAGCCGTACGTTTTAAGTATTAGGTCAAAGAGATACCGCTACCAAGACAGACTACTTACACTTACAGAGGATCTATCAGATCTTGAGTTGATTCCTTAGAAAAAAGCCCCGCCAATCGCGGGGCTTTTTAATGATTTTAAGACTTCAATTAATCAAGATGGGAATGCTCACCGTTCAATTTTCTGGAAGAGCGATCTGAGGGATAAATCTTCTCTCGCTCCTCCTGAAACTGCTGCCACTGTGCGGGACTTAGTATTTCTTTAAGGCTTTGGTCGGTGTCTTTTTTTATTTCCTCAATCTTCGGTTCCGCTTCTTGTCGGAGTTGCGAGAGATTGCTTCTCATGGAGCCTAGAACCTTTTCGACTTCTGCACGTTGGGTGTCATTCATGTTTAGCCTGTTAAAAACCTCTTTGAATCTTTCACGACGGGATGTGTGGGGACGCACAAAGGTTTGATAGCCAATCACGCCTGCGACACCTGCAACAATGCCCAAAACAAATATAAGGGAAGTGATTACGCGTATTTTAGTAAGTGAACTATTTTCTCCAATCATCTTTCTTCACCTCATTTTGGGAGTTATATACGGCATGAAACGCTTCATCTTCAGAGAGGTTATAACTTATTTTGTGATTAAGAAGTAAAGCCTCTTCTGGAAAGAGCTGACTCTGATTTGCTGCTTCGCGGTCGTCCGCGCCCACCATTGATACCACCCCAGAAGTGACAACAGCTATGAGGGCTAGAAGTGATGCTAAGCCGAGGCTAGTCTTCCACCATCTGACCAACATTGAAGCCTGTCCATTCTTACCGAGAGTCCTTACTTGAGCCATGACCCTTGATGTGAAGAATGGTGGGGGTTCGTGTTTTTCGCTCTCCTCAAGCCGAACCGCCACAAGCAGATGGGCCAAGCGCGCGGCATTCCAGGCGACTTCGCAGTCGGAACAAACTTTCGAATGCTCTTCAATCTGTCTGATTTCCACCGGATTCAGTTGTGATACCTGAATCGAGTCAAGCAGAGTTTTTATATGCTTTTCACTCATCACTGTTCATCCTATCTTATTGAGAAGTTCTTCCAATGCTTCTCTTAGTTTCTTTCTTGCACGAAAAGCACGTACCTTTACTTTCGACTCAGTCCAGCCCGTCCTAACTGCCGCCTCTTTAATGGATGCTCCTTCAAACTCCATCATCAACAGCACAAGTGCATCGTCTGGCTTTAGTAAACCAATGACTTTGTCGACGAGGTCGGATGCAATGAGACGATCTTCAGAGGAACTTTCCGATTGGTTGAATTTTCCAGAGACCACATTTTCGATCCAAGTCGTCTCATCCTCAGTCAGATCAGAAATTGAAAGTTCTCGCTGTCTCTTCTGAGTTCTTAAGATATTGATACAGGTGGTGGAGGCAACTCTTGTGAGCCAACCTTCCAAGGAGCCTCTCGCTTCGAATCGACCGATTTGAGTGAAGGCCCTGAGAAATGTCTCTTGGGCAGCCTCTTCTACATGACTATATCGTTTGAAAAATCGACCGCAGACTCGAAAGACCCGCGGGCTATAGCGGCGGACGATTTCACTGAAGGCGTCCTCGTCTCCATTGGCAGCATGACTAGCTAGAACTCCATCGGCGATGGATTCCGCTCTATTCACTACTGACTCAGACTCGACTGCCGGCATGGATGCAAGGACACCCCAAAAAGGTAGGAGCTGAGTGATTCTAATCGTGTAAATCGCCATTTCAAAAAAGGCCCTAGTAGGCAATGCAGAGATAGACGTCGGAAAACGCTGAAAAGTTACGTTATTAATCTTGGGGCGAAGATTGTGGAAAGGCCCAGGTAATTAGGATATTGGTAAGGCCTATTTTGTTCTTGCTTTCACAAACACGATGAAATCCACCGTGCGATTTTTCTTGTCGGGAAACCAGGAGAAATTGTTTGACGACATCCGCAAATACCGTTTTAGAGAATTGATTATGGAAATGGATTGCTTAATCATCAGCGGGTCGAATTTGAGACCGGGCCTAAGTGGCAACTTTGCTGAGAGTTGTTTCGTGTCTGAATCTTTCAGGCCCTCTATCCGAACAGAGACTATCTCAAACATCTTTACCGCTTCAATGTCTCGGATTTCAGTGAATGCAAGGTCATAAATTCCATAGTCTTGCCAGCGGTTGAAATCAAAGTGCCACCACTCGTTCGAGTTGACGGTGAACCCCTCCGCTTCCATTAAAGTTCGGAGCAAATCTCGATTGGCGCGCTGCTTTTCAGTTCCACCCTCATACGTCGGATTGGCACGCTCTGAAAATTCATCGAAATCAGAGGGCATTGGAATTTGACGACCTGTTTTGAGATTGAAGATGGATAGATCGACGGCACATCCACGATTGTGCCGTGACCCTGTTTTTGGATTGGCGACGAAGATTCTCTTGTCTTGAGGGGTAACATCCCAAAACAGTTTGGTGATCGTCCATGGACGATACCCGTCATACACAACGAGACCCAATCCCTGTTTTTTTAATTTACGGTGAACCCTGACAAGCGCCTCTGCTGCAGGACGTTGGAGAAATGCCCGCGCTTCCGGATATACCTTGCGGCCAACGAAATTGTCTGACCGAGCATATCGGATATCGAGCTTTATGGTTGGATCGAGCTTAATGAGTTCTAGCAAATCAGCCTCTCTCGCCTCTAGAAATGAAGGTGGCAGCTCCTGCGCAGAGACTGCAAAAACTGATATCAAGGCGAAAGCGAGTGCATTGATGAAGACGGACTTTATTCTAAGGCTTTTTCGCATCCGTGGATGGTGTCACGTCGTCATCAAGTATCTTTATCTCACTTCCGTACTTCTGATAGTCCTTGAATCTGATTAAATTTCTTGTTTCGTA
>CAXRBW010000166.1:0-4908 GCA_964228775.1 Pyrinomonadaceae bacterium
TTGACGACCGTCTCGATCAGTTCACGATCTTCTTCTTCGATGATTCCCTCTGCCTCACCGACCTCCATCAGCGCCTGAAACTCATCATCGTCACGCTCTTCGTCCTCCTCATCGGTTGCGGTTTTGTCGGGCGCAACGGAACGGTGCTCTTCATCCTCGACCCGACTCCGCGAGAAGAGTCCCGCAATCATCGATGCTCCGCGATAGAACGGTGCCGCGACTGGAAGAAAAACTCCGAGTGTCGCCTCTGGATTCGGACGAAGGAGGATGAACGGAACAAGATGTCTGACCACAAGTGAGGCGGCGATGCTCAATGCGAGCGCGAGTGCCGCAGTGCCACCGTTGCCCGAGGTGTCGCTTACGGTCGAGGTGGTGACGAGTACCGTGAACCAAACTTGGAGCACCTGCATGGCGATTGACGAGACCAAGCGGAAGCGACCACGATCCGCGATAATGCTTTTTAGGATCGAAGCGAACCGCCCGCGTCCCTCATCTTCCGCATCGGACATCAACCGTCGTAGCTGCACGTCCGAAAGTTTCGAGACGGCGATGTCGATCGTCGCGAGAAAACCGAGAAGCACAAGAAGGGAAAGTCCCAGTATTATTTCAATTTGGAATGATTCCATTAGGTGGGTTTCAGATGCCGAGTTTGCGGCGTAGCTTCAATTCGTAGCGGACCATCTCTCCATTATCGCTCTCATGGTCGTAGCCGCAAAGATGTAACAGGCCGTGGAGGATCAGCTGTCTGATTTCGCCATCCAATTTGAGCCCATTGGATCTGGCCTGGCGCTTGGCCTGGTCGATTGAAATTGCTATGTCACCAAGGCTAGTAAGGCCCTCTCCAGCCCCATCGGGCAAATTTGGAAACGATAATACGTCAGTGGTCGAGGCGATTCCGCGAAACTCGGAGTTGAGGCGTTTCATCTTCGCATCAGAAAAGAAGGCGACGGTGAAGGTTTGCCCATGGCATTCGCGGACGGCGGCTCGCGCCTCGATGCAGAATTCCACAAAGCGGGCACAGTCCACCGCAATGGATCGCTGACGATTCAGCACCTCGGGGGCGTCGACATCGACAGGGCTATTTTCTTTCGGTCGTGTTTTCAATTGATTCGTTCTGCGCGGTGTGAGTGTCGTAAGCCTTTACTATCATCTGCACGAGCTTGTGCCTCACGACGTCCCTGTCATCGAAGTGAATGAATTCGATTCCCTCGAGACCGCCGAGAATAATCTCGGCCTCGCGAAGCCCACTTTTCTGTCCACGGGGAAGATCGATCTGGGTCTTGTCTCCCGTCACCACCGCCTTGGACCCGAAACCGATTCGCGTCAAGAACATTTTCATCTGTTCACCAGTGGTGTTCTGTGCTTCATCGAGAATGATGAAAGAGTCAGAAAGCGTGCGGCCACGCATGAAGGCAAGAGGCGCGATTTCGATGATGCGCTTCTCGAGCATCTTGGTCACCTTCTCGGAGTCGACAAGATCGAAAAGTGCGTCATAGAGAGGCCGGAGGTACGGGTCGACCTTTTCTTGGAGGTCGCCAGGTAGAAACCCGAGTCGCTCGCCGGCTTCGACCGCAGGCCGTGTCAGGATGATGCGGGAGACCTGCTTTTGAAAAAGGGCATTCACCGCCATCGCGACGGCGAGGAAGGATTTTCCTGTGCCTGCGGGTCCGATGCCGAAGACGAGATCGTTCTTGGACATCGCATCGATGTATTTACGTTGATTGGCGGTCTTCGGGGCGACCTGCTTCTTACCCGAGGGATTGAACCTCGCCCTTGTGAAATAGTCCTTGAGCGAATAGGCCCGGTCTTCGGCGATCTGCTTGAAGGCGTCGCGCAGTTCCTTGTCCGAAAATTGATTGCCCTCGTGAAAGAGGTCAGAGAAATCCCTCAGGACGGTCTCGACGGTGGCGATGTCACGAGGATCTCCATCAATGAGAATTTCGTTTCCGCGCGCACCGATACTCACGTCGAGAACCGACTCTAAAAACTTGATGTTTTGGTCTTGGACACCGAAGAGCGCCTTGAGGCCCTGGGACGGAATTTCTATTTTGGTAAGGTTGCTCAAATGCCGGGAAATTACTCTGAAAAGCCTTTGAAAATTATGGTCAAAGGCTAATGGAATCGGGGGTCTCTGTCAATCGACGGCAAGGGTGAGGGCCTTTTGCGAAAGCCATTTCCCGTATGGTAACCTTTTTGGTTTGATACTTGCTTTTCTTTTCATCTGTTGAAGGAGCTTTCACGAACGCATGTCTAACTCAGGCCAGGGTCAAATCGGTCGCGTCGTCCAGGTCATCGGACCGGTCATCGACGTTGAATTTTCGGACAATTACCTCCCGCCCATCTATCAGGCGCTTCGCATCACCTCTGACGGTTTCGACGTTGACACCAAGGTCGACACCATCGCCGAGGTCCAGCAGCACCTTGGAGAGGGCAGGGTCCGCGCGGTCTCGATGCTTCCAACCGACGGCATGGTCCGTGGGATGAAGGTAGCGGACCTTGGCGGCCCGATCAGCGTCCCTGTCGGCGCGGCAACCCTCGGACGCGTCATGAATGTCGTCGGAGAGCCCGTTGACGAACTCGGCCCGATTGTTTCAGAGACGAAATACTCGATTCACCGCCATGCACCCTCGTTCGATGAGCAGTCGACCTCGCTCGAGATGTTTGAGACGGGCATCAAGGTCATCGACCTCGTCCAGCCCTTCCTTCGTGGAGGAAAAATCGGTCTTTTCGGCGGCGCGGGAGTCGGCAAAACGGTTGTGATCATGGAGCTCATCAATAACGTCGCCAAGGGCCGCGAGGGTTTCTCGGTCTTTGCGGGCGTCGGTGAACGTACCCGTGAAGGGAACGATCTCCTCCGTGAGATGGTCGAGTCAAAGGTTATCACTTATGGTGATGAGTTCATGCACAATATTGAAGAGACCGGCCGCTTCGACCTCGCGAAGGTCGACAAGGGCGGAATTAAGAACTCAAAAGTTTCACTCGTGTATGGTCAGATGACCGAACCTCCGGGTGCGCGCCTGCGCGTCGCCCTCTCGGGTCTCACCGTCGCCGAATACTTCCGCGATCAGGGAAACGACGTTCTCTTCTTCGTCGACAACATCTTCCGCTTCACGCAGGCCGGCTCTGAAGTCTCGGCTCTTCTTGGACGCATGCCCTCGGCGGTCGGCTATCAGCCGAACCTCGCGACCGAGATGGGCGAGATGCAGGAGCGCATCACATCCACCAAGACGGGCGCCATAACTTCTATCCAGGCCGTCTACGTCCCGGCGGACGACTATACGGACCCGGCACCTGCAACAACGTTCGCGCACCTTGACGCCGTCACGGCGCTTTCAAGGCAGATTGTCGAACTTGGAATTTATCCCGCGGTCGATCCGCTTGCTTCGAACTCCAGAATTCTCGATCCGCAAATCGTGGGTGACGAGCATTACAACACGGCGCAAGAGGTCAAAAGGATTCTTCAGCGGTACAAGGACCTGCAGGACATCATCGCGATTCTAGGACTCGATGAATTGAGCGAAGATGACAAGCTCACCGTCGCTCGAGCTCGCAAGGTTCAGCGCTTCTTCTCGCAACCGTTCACGGTCGGCGAGCAGTTCACCGGAATCCCCTGCAAGTACGTCAAGGTAGCCGACACCATCAAGGGCTTCCGCGAGATCCTCGACGGAAAATGCGACGACATGCCTGAACAGGCGTTCTACATGGTCGGAACCATCGAAGAGGCTCGCGAAAAAGCGAAGTCGATGGCGGCAGGAGCCTAAAGTGCGCGGCCTCGGTCGCTCTCAAAGACGATGATCAACTTAGAGATAGTCACTCCTGAAAAGAAGGTCTTCGCGGGCAGCGTTGACTCGGTGACCATTCCGACTGCCAATGGCGAGATCGGAATATTTCCGAATCACGCACCGCTGATCTCTGCACTCAAGCCCGGCGTTCTTGCTTATGCAGTCAAGGGTGGCGGCGAGAAGATGGTTGTGTCGGGTGGCTTCGTTGAAGTTGGTGCGAACAAAGTCTCGGTTCTGGCAGATATTGCGGAAACCTCCGATGAAATCGATGCGTCTGCCGCAAAGGCTGCGCTCGATGAGGCTACAAAGGCACTTGGCGCTTGGTCGGGTGGGTCTGAAGAGGAGTTCCAGGCAGTCAGTGAGAGAATCGCCGAGGCGCAGGCCAAAATCGCGCTTGTTGCAAAGAAATAGGCTTAAGAAAGATCAGTGATTTGAAGGGCTGGAGCGATCCGGCCCTTTTCTTTTTCTCAAGGTTTGCCAAACAGACAGAATTTCGGAAGAATTCACGCTATGCCGAAACAAAAGAAATACGATCCAATCGAACTCGACTCAATTAGCACCTATGGCTTAACGTCGCGAGAGAGCAAGGTCACAGCGGCAGAGTTCGCCGAGGTCCCTGTGCCCGAAGGATCGCTATCAGAGTTTCTTGAAGGGCTACCCTCGATACTCGCGGTGAACTCTCTGCGCACGGTTGCGGAACGCGTCCGTCAGGCGAAAGCGAAAGGGAAGCCCGTCATCCTCGGCATCGGCGGGCATATCATCAAGACGGGCCTCGCCCCCATCATCATCGATCTCATGGAACGCGGCTTCGTGACTGCGGTTGCGGCTAATGGCTCCGTGCTTGTCCATGATGCTGAAATTGCGATGGTCGGATTCACCTCTGAGGACGTCGATGCTTCTCTCGGAAGCGGTGAGTTCGGGGCGGCAAAGGAGACGGGCGATCTGCTCAACAGTGCGGCGAAGAATGCACAGCAGAGTGGCGAAGGTCTGGGTGCTTCGCTAGGACGAGAGCTCGCCTCGCGAAATCTCAAACACCCGGAACTTTCGATTTTGCATGCTTGCACGAGGCTCGGCCTGCCTTTCACGGCCCATCTCACGATAGGGGCGGACATCGGACATTTCCATC
>CAXRBW010000167.1:0-9847 GCA_964228775.1 Pyrinomonadaceae bacterium
CGTTCAAAGCAGTTGCAATCGCTTTCGTGGTACTTCTAACTTTTTCAGGGGTCCTCGATGTCTGGAGGGTCTCGTCGGGTCAGCTAGTAAACAGCCTACAAGTCTTCGATCGGGATGCGGTCATACTCGCACAAAAGATTAGAGAGACTACTCCGAAAGAGGCAATTATCGTCACCGCTCCAATACATAATCCGCCAACAGTCCTGACAGGGCGGCGCTCGGTGATGAGGTACACGGGACACTTGTTTTCCTACGGCATCGATGACAAAGAGCGCGAGGCGGATGTGAAAGCCATCTATCAAGGCACTGCCTCGGCTGACGTCGCGCTCAAAAAATACGATGTGTCTTACATCCTGCTTGGACCGCAGGAGATGATGGTCGATGGTCTTGATCCGAATTTGGACTATCTCCGTCGTTTTCCAGTTGCGATTGAGAGTGGTGACTATAAATTGCTAAGAGTCAGATGATGATGGAGCGCTACAGAAAATTGTGGACACCATTTGCCGCGGTGATTGTCGGACTAGCCTCCTATCTGAGATTCATCGATCTTGAGCTTAAACCGCTTCACCATGACGAAGGAGTCAATGGATTCTTTCTTGAAGCTCTGCATCGAAGCGGAGTCTACAGGTACGACCCCAGCAACTATCACGGTCCAGATCTTTACTATTTCGCCCTGCTCTTCACAAAAACGCTTGGACTCAACACAACCAACATACGCTTGAGCGTCGCAGTCTTCGGCGTTCTCACAGTAATACTAGCGTTGATGTTACGGCACAGAGTTGGTGATACTGCTTCGCTCGTGACGGCGCTTCTCTTGGCAGTCTCTCCCGGAATGGTATTCATATCCCGGTATTTCATCCACGAAATGCTTTTTGTCTTCTTCAGTCTTGCGATTGTTGTGGCGATGAGTAGCTTCTTCAAGTCTCACGAGAAGTCAAGGTTCGGTAAATAAGGAGCTGTTATCGAAGTCGCGGCCGCTGCGATGCTCTTTGCAACAAAAGAAAACGCCTTCATTACGCTGGGTACGCTCATTCTATCGTGCTGCTCTGTCGTGATTTGGGAAAAGATACGAGGGTTGCATCCCGCCTCAAGCGAGCTGAGCCTAGAGACTTTCAAGCAACTCGTTGACCGTGGACTCGGTTGGCGGAACACGATACTTCTTTGTGTCTTAAGTTTTTCATATCTGACAGTCATTTTCTTTTCCTCATTCTTTACGCACTGGTCGGGTGTTGTTGATTTCTTCCGAGCCTATGCCTTTTGGACCAAGACCGGAACGGGCGATCACGCAGGTAATGGTCTCTTTGCGTACATCGGATGGGCATGGACTATCGAGACAGCGATTCTTTTGATTTCTGTCGCCGGGGCAGTCTATGCACTCTACAGGGCAAATAACCGGTTCATGATGTTCACCGCGTTCTGGTCATTTGGTTTGCTTGCTGCATACACCATCATCCCTTACAAGACTCCATGGCTGATGCTCTCTTTCATTCTGCCGATGTGCATTCTGTCGGGTCAGTTTCTGGCTGAATTGCTCGACAGAGTCGGCTCTCCCCTGCGTCTTTTCGGGGCCGTGATTTGGGTTATGGGCTTCTCATCTCTTTATTACCAGACCAATGAGTTGAATTTTGTTCGCTTCGATGACGACGAGATGCCTTATGTATACGCCCATACAAAGCGCGGTATCACCGAACTGAATCGCGAAGTCGCCCGATATGCGGAGGCTTCGGGGAAGAAGCAAGGCCTCAAAATCGACATCGTCAGTCCAGACTATTGGCCCCTTCCCTGGTACCTGAAAGATTTCGATGGGGCAGTGTTCAATGGGAAATTCGTGCAAGATTCTAAGGCTGATTTGATAATCGCCAAACAAGGATTCAAAGAAGACGAGTTGATGCGACTTTATCGCGCACAGTTCAAATATGTTGGACGCTATCCGCTGCGGCCCGGTGTCGATCTATATCTTCTGGCGAGGCGGGATATTGCACTGCCCGAAACTGTCGAACTGAACGAAGCTCTGCGAAAGGCGCAATAGACATCAACCTTGTCCTGCTTCATTAAGAGGCGTAGAATCTTAGTTTATGAGACGCGCAAAAATCCTTGCCACGCTCGGCCCTTCTTCAAACAATCAAAAGACAATAGAAGCGATGATTAAAGCTGGTCTGAACGCTGTGCGGATCAACATGTCCCATGGCTCCTATTCGGAACATGCGAAGGCAATCAAGGCGGCAAGGACTGCGGCAAAAAAGGCTGGGGTACCCATTGCCGTACTGGTCGATTTATCAGGTCCAAAAATCAGAACTGGAACGCTTGCTGGGGGAAAGTCGGTCAACTTGAAACAAGGGGCGACATTTACTCTGACAACGCGGGAGATAAACGGCGACGCAAGCGAGGTCTCGACCAATTTCAAAGAACTTCCGAAGCTCATCAAAGGCGGTGACCGTATCCTGCTCGATGATGGCGCAATAGAACTTACTGTCACCAAGGTTCAGCGCACTGACGTTGTCACTAAAGTGGTAAATGGTGGGGTTCTGAGCGAACGCAAGGGCATAAATCTACCCAACACCAAGCTTCCGATACCGAGCCTGACAGAAAAGGACCGAGCAGATCTTTCGTGGGCGTTGAAGCAGGAGGTCGACTACATCGCCCTCTCATTTGTACGAAAGGGGGCTGACTGCCGTGAGGTAAAGCAGCTCATTAAGAAGCTCGGCGGAAAAAAGACGGTGCGCCCGATGCTCGTTGCTAAGATTGAGAAATCTGAAGCTATTGAAAATCTGGATGAAATCATTGCAGAAGCGGACGGTGTGATGGTGGCTCGTGGGGATCTAGGAGTCGAAACCAATACCGAGAGCGTTCCTGTGTATCAGAAGCGAATCATCGAAAAGGCGATATTGGCTGATAAGTTCGTCATCACCGCAACACAGATGCTGCAATCGATGATCGACAGCCCGAGGCCTACCAGGGCAGAGGCCTCCGATGTGGCTAACGCAGTGTGGGATGGGACTGACGCTGTCATGCTCTCTGCTGAGACGGCCGCAGGTCAGTATCCCGTCGAGGCGGTCTTAACGATGAAAAGAATCATCGAAAGTGCTGAGTCATTGCGAAATGTGGAGTTGTCAAAATATTCGAGGGCCTCTCACCAGCCAACCGGGCGGTCATCACAAGCACTGTGCAAGGCAGCGGCCGTATGTGCGAGAGAAATATCGACCGATAAAGTCGCAGTGTTTACCGAATCGGGACTGATGGCACGACGCATGTCCTCAATTCGATCAAATCTTTCAACCTTCGCCCTGACGAATAATCCTTCGGTGAGAAATCAGCTTGCACTCCTCTGGGGTATTGAATCGCTGCTTCACAAATCGGCAAAGACTACGGAAGCCATTCTTAAAGACGGGGAAAAGACTTTGGTCAAGGCGAAAGTGGTACGCAAGGGTGAGACCATCGTGATGATGGCGGGCAGGCTGTCAGGCCTCGGCCTATCGAGCTCAGTCGTTCTTTGGACTGTCGGCGAAGAAACTCCGAGAAAATAATCAGTGAATCCTCTTTCCGCCGAGATAGGTCTCGATGACCTCGATCTTATATAAATCACTCGTCGGCACAGTCAACGGATTCCGATCCAACACAATCAAATCCGCATACATTCCGACGCTTAGTTTTCCCTTAACATTCTCAGTATAGGACGCATAGGCTCCCCCACTAGTGTAGGCGCTCAGAGCACTAGATACCGTCACACACTGCTCGGGGTACCATCCGCCGACAGGTGTTCCTTTAATTGTCTGCCGGTTCACAGCATTGTGTAGACCTCTCCAAGGACTGATGCTGATTGCGGCTGGGTAGTCGCTGCTGAAGACAAGTCGCGCTCCGGCGTTTTGAAGCGCGCGCCAGGCAAAACCACGAGATGTTCGGTCGGGGCCGATATTGGATGACCAGACATCGACAGTGCCGGGATCGGCATGGATGGGTTCCATAGAAGCAATTACGCCAAGTTTTTTGAACCTAAGTATGTCTGACGCCTGTATGGTCTCGATATGCTCGATTCGGAATCGGGAATCACGACGGCCGTTGAGACGAATCGCGTTTTCGAATGAATCAAGAGCCATCCGAACGCCCCGATCTCCGATTGCATGGATGTAAACCTGGAGTCCTGCCTTGTCTGCCATTGCAACGACATTGTTCAACTGCTCCTGGGTGTAATTGGGCGTACCAGAGGTCTCAGGCTTGTTTGAATATGGATCAAGCATCGCCGCGGTATATGACTCGATGACACCGTCGACCACTATCTTCACCGCTCTCACCCGGAGCATGTCTGAATCAAACCGCTTTGAGGCCTCCGCAATCGTATCGATGTCCTTCTGCGTAGTGGTGGGTCCGACGCTGAATGCAAAAGAGGTTCTTAGTGTAAGTTCACCGCGATTTAGTAGCTCCTCGTACAGTTCAACTTCTGGTAGGCTGCCGTGAGCATTTTGAATACTCGTGATGCCGAGGGCCGCCGCCCTCTTCTGACCTGATCGCAACGCTTCGAGCTGACGTTCTTTCGTCACTCCTGGGACATTACGACCGACGAGCGAACTCGCAGACTCCTTCATCATCCCAGACGGTCTGCCCTCCTTGTCTTTGACGAGCTCTCCAAAACCTGAGAAGACCGTGTTCTCATCGATGCCTGAAACCCGAAATGCTTTTGTGTTCGCCCATGAAGAGTGTCCATCGTATGAGGTCATGTAAACAGGTCGGTCAGAGACCACGGCGTCGAGATCCTGGCGAAGGGCGAGGCGGTCCGCTGGAAAAATCGAGTACTGCCACCCAAAGCCGACTATCCAGGGCGCAGATGGATTGGCATCGGCGAACGCCTTTATCATTGACTGGGCCTGGGCGAGGCTAGTGGCTTCGCTTAAATCTACCTTGAATGCCGCGAGTGATCCTCCTAAAAAATGTATGTGGGCGTCGTTTATCCCAGGCATCACAAAGGCTTTTTTCAAGTCCTTCACAGTAAAGCCGGTGGGGTCCGACCTGAGTAATCGATCCTTGAGACCCTTTGACCCGACCGCAAGAATTTTCTCCCCCGAGATGACCACTGTGTCGGCAAATGGACGTGCTGCATCTCCTGTCCATATGACTCCATTTGTCAGGATTATTCCCCGATTCTGGGCGGAGATAAATTGCGGGCTGGATAAGAGAGCGACGGCGATGAAGATTTTCAATGCTAGGTTCTGCATGGCTTGAGGGAATTTAACTCAGACTGAGGTGTAATTCAACGATCCCTAAAACAAAAAAATAAAAGGGCCCTTGGGCCCTTAGTGTTTTCCTTATTTCCAGATCAATCTTATTCCTGATTCATCACTTTACTGATGGTCTTCTTACTGATTCTGCCATTGTATTCAGTCAGAGAAATCTGCTTGTCGCGCCAAGCGTCGAGATGCCCGACCTGGTGGACGCATTGGATGGTGCATGATGGGGCACACCACTTTTCGGTTATGTATTCCCTTTCCATGTCTGCAGTCGTGTATTCATGGATAGAAATGCCAGGGGTGCCACGCTGCTGCGAGCACCAAGATACAATGCCGGCTTCGTCAATGTAGAGATATCTTGCGCCCGCACGACATCTCCATTCATATTCTTTACCTTCTGCAAGGTTGTCTTGAAACCAATTCCATCTGGCGTAAGAACGGGTTCCAAGCGCTTTCACCTTCTTGTAGATTTCCTTCTCGTTTGCATTGAGTGGCTTGAGCAGTCCGTCACCGTCATGGATCACTCCGACGGTCGAAGAGAATCCGAGCTCTCGTGCACGCTCGGCAATTGTCAGTGCGTCCCCAGGATTTGCAACGCCACTACCGAGAACTGAGTTGATGTTGACTTTGAATTTCGCGTGCTCCTTCAGATTGACCAATTTCGCATCGAGCACCTTAAGGCTCTTGTTAGACACATCATCCGGATTGACGTTGTCTATGGAGATCTGAAGATAATCAAGACCAGCCTCATTCAACTTTTGGATCTTGTCAGGCTGAAAGTAATACCCGTTTGAAATCAGCCCTGCAATCATGCCGTGATGACGGATCCGCGCGATTATCTCGAAGATTTCAGGATGCATCATCGGCTCGCCGCCTGAAATCGTGACTACTGAGGTTCCGAACTTGGCTAAACGATCGATGCGGCGGAGCATCTCGTCGAGAGCAACGGGATCGCTCGTCTTATCGAATTCATTGCAGTAGGTGCAGGCGAGATTGCAGCGACGCATCGGCACTATGTGCACAAGCACGGGATGTCGAGTTGAAGCGAACGCCCTCACGGTGTGGCGAACACCCCTGACAAATCTGCTCAATGCACTTGCTTTTGGCATAACGAGAATTATAGGAAACGGCTTTGGTCTTTCAAAACAATCAACAAATCAGTCTTTGATGATTTTCGTCCCGTCAGGGAGCTTGATGGAGAACAACTTCGCATCTAGCGTCTTGTTCTTGGCTGCATTGGAGATAACTATGGTCGTCGAGTCCCCATTTGTTGCAACTACCGTGGCTTTGATGGGCATACCATCGGCGTCGACCCAGAGGTCGGCCTGACGATAGCGGGTTCTGTCTTTCGGTATCAGCTGAATCCTTGAGGTCAGGATCTGACCGCGGCCCACACTCTCTACTCCGATATACGACACAGTGTAGTTCGCCCTCAATTGATCACGATTCATGCTTAAGAAAGCAAGTGGATTGGCTGCCTGCGCGTTATTGCGCGCCTTATCAACAGAGCCCTCAAAAGCCTGTCGAAGTTTTGGTCTGAAGATTCTGTATTGGCCACTCGCAATCAACATCTGTTCCTGAACTGGAGAAATCCAATCGAGGCGAATTCTCATCTGTTGCGGATTCTTCCCAGGGACGTACCACACCTTTCCGTTGTAGGTCGGATCGGCGACTCCGAGCTGGGCGTTGAATTTAGACATTGCAACATCTGCTTCGAGTGTCACCAGGCTCTTGCTGTGCCGATCCATCTTTTCAAGAATCGGTGTGACCGGACTCTGGGCGCGCGCATCGAAAGCCGCACAGAGCATTACGAGAATGAATACAACGGTGGAGTTGAAAATCTTATTTCTCATCGCTAACAATGTCATTCTATTTAACGACCACATCGAAATAGGTCTCCCCAGACATGTCTGTCTTGACCTGATGATGCTCAACCTGCAGATTCGGGTTGCCGGTCAATTCCCTCAACCTCGATTCGAGGTTGAGGGCGTCACGACCGATTTTTGAATCTTTGAGAATTATTCTTTTCGGCTCTTCAGCGATTCCTGGACCTCTGCCAAACCATGATTTAGGTGTTAGGAAGATGAAGAACACAATGAGTAGACAAAGCACGTCCCACTGCCAGGAGGCGCGCTCAAAGTCCCACCAAATGATTCGTCTCAGCACTCCCATCTGAAATTCACCTTGCACCCGTTCCGTCATCGACAACCTTTCCGTCTCGCATCTTAATCACTCGTGTGCAGGCCGCGGCTGCCTCGGGATTGTGGGTGATCATGATGATGGTCTGGTTCATCCGTTTGTTCAGCGCCGAAAACATATTGAGAACGATTTCTGAATTCTCAGTATCGAGATTACCAGTCGGTTCGTCCGCGAGGATGATGGCGGGCTGATTGATAACAGCTCTTGCGAGCGCCACTCGCTGCTGCTCACCACCTGATAGCTCCATTGGCTTGTGATGCATTTTATCCTCGAGCTTGAGAAGTCTGAGGATTTCTTTGCGCTTTGCATCATCCCCAGCCCCGGAACCGAGATGTATCTTCTCGGCGAGCTTCAGATTACCTTCTGCACTTAATGTCGGAAATAGGTTAAATCTCTGGAAAACGAAACCGATTTTTCGACGCCTGATTTCGGTCCTCGTAGCATCTGTCGCTTTGGCGAGGTCCTCACCGGCAATCAAAATGCTTCCACTAGTCGGACTGAGAAGGCCGCCTAGCAGATGGAGCAGGGTCGATTTCCCGCACCCTGAAGGACCCATGATTGCGACGAATTCACCTTGTTTTACATCAAGCGAGACCCCTTTTAGAACGGGGACTTGGAGCTTTCCTACCGTGTAGCTCTTTTTTAGGTCGATCGTCTGTAGAATGCTGCTCATCACTTAAACCAAATAAAAAGACTACCACATCGTCAGAATCGGCCTTCGGTGCTGAAAAACTCCTGCCGCTTTTCAGACCTCACTGACGTGGTTTTTGCCCAAGCTCCTTGAGCTTTTCATCGAGATCAACCATCGGAAGATTCTTCACATTTTCAAGCACGAAAAGCTCGGGTCGGAATGCAAGTCCGATTGAGACAAGCTCAGGGGCTTGATATGCAACCTTGATCCGATACCTCTCTTTCGGTCTTGTGATTTCGATCTGAAGTGGCATACGTTCGAAGGCGGAATCTGTCGAGAGTGTTCCTTGGGCACCAAAGACAATGTCTGATTCGATCTCCGCATGCGCATCAAAAATCTGCTGGCGCGCTATCCTTATTCCGCCTACCCTATCGAACCAGAAACGTCGGGCGATTGAGAGCTTCCCGTCCGTCTGATTATATTCGTCAAGTAGATAGTAGCCCCTCACTACGCGGCGCAGAGGTGAATTGGCAGGCTTACTTGCATCATCCTCTTCCTGAAAGATGGCGCTCATCGAATAAACATGTGAGGTTCTGTCAATTGGTTTTATAAGAATGGCTTCGATGAAATGCTGGGGACGGATGTTCGCAAATGCATTTACCTTGGAAAGTAGCTCGCGGTCAACGGCATCCTTGAGCCCTTCTTCATTCTTTTGAAGCGGTGCATAATCTGCCGAGTTTGTGCCAAGAATGAACTTGACGTTCTTTCCGCTACCGCCATCATTCAAGATTGCCACCCTGAAATGCTCACCGTCCGATGTCATTTGGGCGATATCGAATGAGGCTATTGAGAGTGGTGCCTGAATTCTGAGGAATATCTTGCCGGGACGCTGGACTATTACCTCGGCATCTGCGGTGCGATACTTCTCGGCTATACCCATCTCCGCGAATGAATTGTCCTCGAATTTGAGATCCATCTTCGCGCGAATCGAATTGTATGAGGCAAGTCGTGAAACTTCCCCCTCAAGGGCCTCGATTGAAGTGCTGTCGGTCTTAAGTAGTATCGGGAGGCCCTTTTCCTTGCGCTTGATGATGCCGATGCAGCCGGTGCTCATTAAAAGGAGGGCAAGGCATGTCAGCCCGGTGCCGAGGCGGTAAAGGGTCCTCGTCAAAAGAGCTTCATTTGTTTTTTGTCCCAACCCCTTCATGTTTAAGCCAGTTGCGCTTCGTTCGGCGCTCAATTCTAAACGAAAGCGGCGGGAAGCCTAAGTTCCCGCCGCCAGTAAAGGTATTCCGCAGACTACTTACCGATGACGGACCTCGTCAGGTAATCCTGCATCGTAAAGGCAAACATGATTGCCAACCAGAAGAAGCTTGAGATGGCAGTCAGCCAAATGAGTCGTCCCTGCCACTTCACATGCATGAAATAAAGCACAACGAAAGTCATCTTCGTGAATGCAATGAGCAGGGCAAGCAATGTGTTTGCGCCCGGGAAGATCTTGTCCAAATCCAAGAAAGAGGTGTAGTAGGTCAGGATTGTTCCGACAACCAGAACCCCGAATACGAAAAAGTATCCAGGTAATCCAATGTGTGAATCAGAGTGTTTATCCGACATATTTTCTCCTCAATGCATGAAGTGACGCCCCAAAAGATAAAGGAGCGGGAACAGGAATATCCAAACAATATCCACAAAGTGCCAATAAAGCCCGGCCATTTCGACAGGCGCGAAATACAGAACCGAGAACTCGCCGCCCCAGGCCCGAAGCAGAAGCCAGAGCATGATGCCGAGTCCAATAATC
>CAXRBW010000168.1:0-3678 GCA_964228775.1 Pyrinomonadaceae bacterium
CGAAAAACTTAGGCTTGACAGTATTTTCGGACGAAAGCTCTACTCCTTGTTTCGCCTTTTAGAAGGATTTTGGACCGTGATGTTGGTCCTTTGGAGTTAACCGAATGCCGAATCATAAATCAGCAATCAAGCGCGTCAGACAGAACGACAAGAAGAATCAGGTCAATCGCGCAAACCGTAGCAACTTGAGAACCCAGATCAAGAAGCTCAGAAACTCGATATCCGAGGGAAACAAGAGCGAGAGCGTAGAACTCCTCTTCCCGACCGTTGCCGCAATCGACAAGGCGGTCAACAAGGGAATCCTCCACAAGAACACCGCAGCTCGCCACAAGTCGCGCCTCACGGGTCACGTTAACAAGCTCTCGAAATAAATTCTATTTGAAATTCGAAAGCCCCCTGCGCTGCAAGGCGAGGGGGCTTTTCTTTTAAATGAAGTTAATTTACGAGCTCACAAACGAGCACCTCGATCTGGTGTCTCGGTCCCGAGGTGCCGCCCCCCTTTGAGGTCTTGATCGCCACATCCGTCTCGGCCAATCTCTCGATGGCACTTTTCAGCCGTCCAACATCCGCCCTTCTCGCCGAGGCCAGAAACTCATCCTGCATTCTCCACGGCAACTTAAGGTGACGTATTACCTCTGCGCGATCTATGCCATGCTCCATGAGGGACTTGGCAAGTAGCATCTTTCTGAAATTGGACGCGATCAACCCGAGCAACATGAGCGGCTCGCCGCCTTCGTCGAGAATTTTATGGAGAACCTCGAGCGATCTCTTCTTGTCCTTCGCCATCAGCCGATCCGTCAATTCAAAGTTCGAGATCTCCCTTGAATCAGAAACCAATCTCGAAACCATTTCTCCCGTGACGACCTTGTCGGGCATCATCGCAGTCATGACCTTGTCGGTCTCGTTCGCAAGCCGCCTTAAATCGTCACCTGCATAGGCGACCAATCTTTTGACAGCAGAGTCCTCAGGCTCGAAACCTTCATCCTTCATCCTCGAACGAACCCACTGTGCCGCTGCGACATCATCCATCCGGTCGAACTCGACTGCGATGGTTTTTTCGAGGAGATGCTTCGCTGCCTTTCTTCTTTTATCTAATTCGTCGGCAATGAATAGCACGATGCTTGTCGGAGATGGATTATCGAGATACCTCAGGAGAAGCGCCTCTGAATCATCCTTGAGCGAATCCTTCGCTCCCGTCGAGGTGATCCGCACATTCGATATCACCACAACCCTCCGTTCTGCCATCATCGGAAGCTGCTCGGCTGCAGCAAGCGCATCTGCAAGTGATTCAGGTGTTGTGAGACTAAATGAGGACTCGTTGAATTCTCTGAAAGCCGCCGACTTCATCGCGAGGTCCCTGATGGTTTTTGCAGCAAGGTCCCTGAGATACGATTCCGCGCCGAATAATGTGTAGACCGGAGCGAAGACTTGCTTCTTCAGTTGGTTGCGGAGCTCTTCACGCGAAACGGCAGGCATTGTCGTCAACTCCTATCGGACCCGACCCCGAAGCCATTGATCAAAGTGGATACAACCGATTCGGCAAATTTACGGGCAATGCGCTCGACGGCGGGATCCTCCTCATTGAAAAAGGAGCGTGGATCCTCGGAGAATTCGAAGGAGTCTCTGAAGACTATGTTTTGGTTGTCGTAAAGAATTTTTCCTTTCTTCTGGTCCCTAACTGTCACTGCTGCGGTTATGGTGACCTCGTAAACACGGGCCCTTCCATCACGGTCAAGCAGAACTCCGCTGAATGAGAAGTCGCGGATTGTACCTTCGATGACAGCGTCGGCGTCATCACGAGACCCCTGGACCTTGAGACCGCCGGGCCGGGCAATCAGCTCACGGACTACCGCATCTGTGAAGCGGGAACCTATGCGGTACCTCTGCCCACGGGCCTCGACCTGAAATGCCGGAACAGCCACGGTCTTGATTCCTGAAGGTAATCCCGCATCAGTTACAGGGCGATAGCATTCCGTGAAACCCGTCGCGAAAATGAAGACGGCGGCAGCCATCATGAAGATTTTGAATTTTTCGGAAAGAAGATTCATCGATTCTCGATTGGCAAACTCTAGCAGAAATTCGGTGACGCGAAAAATCACTCCTGTCGCGCGGTTTTCAGTGCTGCCACGACCCTAAGCGATTCCACCGCCTCACGCACATCATGGACACGCAGAATATCCGCGCCGTTCCAAAGCGCAATGAGATGCGCTGCAAGGGTTCCGTAAAGTCTCTTGTCAGACGGTGCGTCGTCGAGTATCCGTCCGATGAAGGATTTCCTCGATGCCCCAACGAGCATCGGATAGCCTGGAAACGCATCACAGATTTCATCGAGCCTCGCAATCAATTCAAGATTCTGCTCGACAGTCTTGCTGAATCCGATGCCGATATCTATCACCATCCGCGAGGATTCTATTCCCGCGGCCATCGCGGTCCCGATACTGGTGCGCAGACCACTAATTACCTCTGGGAGTATCTCGTCTACCGGCTCTTGAGAATGCATAGTCTCGAACGTGCCGCGCAGATGCATTAGGACAAGTGCCGCCTTGTGGGAGGAGACGACCGAGGCGAGGTCGGGATCGAACCGAAGTCCCGAGATGTCATTGACAATCTCGGCACCAGAATTAAGTGCGGCTGATGCGACGTCTGATTTCGTAGTGTCTATGGAAATCGGCACATCAAACCGTTTCGCCAATGCCTCGATTACCGGCTGCGTCCGTGCGGTTTCCTCGTCTGCCGAAACCTTCGAGGCCGCAAGACGTGTCGATTCCCCGCCGATATCGATGATGTCGACTCCTTCCTCGACCATCTGTTCAGCTGCCCTCAGCGCATCGTCGACGGTCATCTTCCTGCCGCCATCGGAAAAGCTGTCAGGGGTCACATTGAGTATCCCCATGACGAGTGGACTGGCTGTCAACTCAATGACCCGCCTTGAAGTGAAAAGTTTTTTTTCGTCTGCCTGCGGCATGTTTAGAGAAAAGTAAAAGGCCGGCACTTTCGGCGCCGGCCTTGGATCCATCACGGCATTAGGCCGTCGCCGGATTGTTGGGAGTGATTGGTGGCATCGTGAAGCCGTCTGGTTCCGGTTCGCCCGATGTCGGCTCAGAGTCGTCGACAGGTGTCGAACCTGCCACTTCCACTGGCAAGCCCGCAACCGCGCGCCTTATCTGCACTCCATCGAGAGTTTCGTGCTCGAGCAATGACTCAGCAAGTCTGACCATTGCATCACGGTTATCAGTGATGATCTGGGTTGCTCTTTCGTACTGCTCAGAGATGATGCGGTGCACTTCCTTGTCGATCTTAACCGCAGTGTCCTCAGAAAAATCACGGTGCTGCGCTATCTCTCTGCCGAGAAACACTTGCTCGTCCTTTTTTCCGTAGGTCAACGGGCCAAGCTCGCTCATCCCGTATTCACAGACCATCCGTCTTGCCATCTCCGTCGCACGCTCGATGTCGTTCGAGGCACCTGTTGTGATCTTTTCGGCACCGAAGAAAATCTCCTCGGCTATTCGGCCACCCATCAATATTGCAATCTGGCCCGTCAAGTACTCCTTCGTGTAGCTGTGACGATCACCTTCTGGCAGCTGCTGGGTCACACCGAGAGACATTGCTCGCGGAATAATTGATACCTTGTGCACTGGATCGGCACTTGGAATTTTTATACCGACCAATGTGTGTCCA
>CAXRBW010000169.1:0-3158 GCA_964228775.1 Pyrinomonadaceae bacterium
ATCGCATCTTTTCCTCGGAGAATAAGAACGATCGGAGTAGTGAAATAAATCCACCACCTTGTATGGCCTTGGCATTTTCTTTTTCAATCATCGGAGACTGTCCGCCAACAAAACTGAAGTCTATCAAAAAAGTTGCCGAAAGCTCCCGAATCTAGTGTGTGCTTAAGTTACGTAGGAAAAAGTTTGCAATGAATCTGATGGGAATTTACACTCGAATGTTTAGAAATGTATCCGAAAGGCAATCTGTACATACCAGCCTCGGTGGGGCAGCTTGAGGCGATCTTAAAGGAGCCATACTGCGCCGCAAAGGGTGTTGCTGTTGTATGTCATCCACATCCGTTGGGCGGTGGAACCATGCATAACAAAGTGGTTTTCCGTACTGCCGCAGGACTTATTGACGCGGGGCTCATTACTTTAAGGTTCAACTTTCGTGGCGTCGGAAATTCTGATGGGAACCATGATGGATCTGCCGAAGTCCAAGATGTGAGAGATGCGATTGATTTCATCTGCACCCATTATCCAAATATGGATCTGACCCTCGCAGGATTTTCATTCGGATCCCGGATGGCTGCAGAAGTGGCTATCAACGATGAAAGAGCAGAACGTCTCATCATGATAGGAACACCGGTCGATAAATACAATGATTTCCACATATTGACCGCTATTCGAAAATCCGTGTTATTTGTTCATGGTGACAGTGATGAATTCGGTGCTGAGAGCAATCTTCGGAAGTTGGTCGATTCGGTCAACCGAGAAACTGAAACTGAAATCGTTATTTTTAAAGACTGCGGACATTTTTTCGACCAACAATTAGATGAGTTACGGAATACTGTGAGAAAGTGGGTCTCAGAACAGTTGAAGAGAGGAACATATGGAGAAGATAGTGTCAGGTAAAAACGAGCTAGGCTGCCCAGCAATACGCATTACGATGATGCCGCGTGATACGAACGCCCACGGCACTGTATTTGGCGGGATAATCTTGAGCTACATCGACGTCGCTGGTGGAGTCGAAGCGGCTAGACACACCGGGCACGACCGCTTCGTCACGGTTGCAATGCGCGAGGTAATTTTCCATGAACCAGTGTTTGTAGGTGATCTCGTCAGCTTCTACGCAGAAGTTTTAAAAATAGGTAAGACTTCAATCACGGTCAAGGTATATGTCGAGGCTGAACGCTTTGATTTAAAAGGGAATCCGGTCCGTGTGACTGAAGCAGAGGTGGTTTACGTAGCGATCAACCAACATCGTGAAAAGATCGCAATCGGTGAATAGTTGATTTATTTATGGCTACGTGGCGGCTAGATGTTGAATACGACGGTACCCGTTACCGCGGCTGGCAGGTTCAGTCGAACGCGAGAACTATTCAGGGTGAGATGCAGACAGCTGCCCGTCAGCTTTTTTCATCTCGTCCCGAAATATATGGTTCTGGTCGAAC
Organism: Pyrinomonadaceae bacterium; assembly: GCA_964228775.1. GTDB lineage: Bacteria > Acidobacteriota > Blastocatellia > Pyrinomonadales > Pyrinomonadaceae > CAXRBW01. Next base: position 1,434 of record CAXRBW010000169.1, read on the forward strand.
CGACGCCGGTGTGCATGCCATCGGACAGGTCGTGCATCTCAAGGTGCCTGATTTGAAAACTGACCTTACTCCCAGACAGATTCAATTAGGTTTCAACGACCTTCTCCCGTACGACATAAATGTAAAAAAGGTAACCAATGCACCTGATGCATTCCATGCCCGTCACGATGCAGTTGCCCGCTACTATCTATATCAGATTGCCACACGGAGAACTGCGTTTGGAAAACAGTTTGTGTGGTGGATTAAAGACCGTCTCGACATCGCTGCAATGAGCCGAGCTGCCGAGGCAATTGTCGGACGACATGATTTTTACTCACTTAGCGAAAGAGATGATGCACGTGATAAATCCACGGTCGTTACTGTCGAACATTCAAATATATTTCTTGACGGAGATTTGATCTGTTTCAGGATCGGCGCGGGCCATTTTTTGTGGAAAATGGTCAGACGCATCGTGGGTGTTTTAGTAGAAGTAGGGCGCGGGAACATGGACCAAGCAGAGTTCGAGCGCCTTCTAAAATTCAAAACTGCCGCCGCCGCACAATTCACCGCGCCGCCTTCGGGCCTTTATCTTGAAAAGGTTCTGTACGCTGGAGACAGACCTCCCGAGTCGCGTGACGCTGCACTTGGAATTCCATAACCATAGCGACTTGCAAACCATCATCCTTTTTGCCAAATTCGAATGCTGAGAACCAGCACTAACAATTTAAGAGGAACCACCTATATATGCCGAAAGTAACAGCAGAAACCGCCACTGGCACAGTCTCATTCGATGCGCTTGAAGGAGTTAAATTGGTCTTATGTCTCGAGGATAACGGAATCGACATACTTCATCGGTGCGGTGGTAATGCCCGTTGCACCACCTGCAGAGTCGAGGTTCTGTCGGGTGACGCAGGAGATATATCAGACGCAGAGAAGGCAGTGTTGAATTCAAAGCCTGACATGACGGAAAAAAGCAGACTTTCTTGCCAGGTCAGGGTGACCGGCGATTTGCATGTCGAGGTCGTAAGCCAGGCAAGCGTTAAAGGTATGGATGCAGGTCCGCGTCCATCCGAACAGTAGAAACATTTCAATTTACCAAAGGAGTAACACAATGGGTCTAAACACAGTTTACAAAGCCCGCTCGTTCGATCTCAGTGACCTTACCGGCATCTCCAATGAAACTCTTGCAATGCACTTCAAACTCTATGAAGGGTATGTGACAAACACGAATGTATTGAACGAGAAGATTTCAGAGTTGATGAAAGATGGCAATCTAGATCCGACGAAAATGGCAGCCTTCTCTGAACTTCGTAGAAGATACGGCTTCGAATATAACGGCATGGTCCTGCATGAATACTATTTTGAAAATATGGTGAAGCAGGGAACTGGTGACCCATCAAAAGATTCGAAGTTCATTAAAGCCGCCGAATCGAGTTTCGGATCCTACGATGTTTGGAAGAATGACTTTATGAGCACAGGCAAGATGCGCGGAGTTGGTTGGGCGGCAGTCTATCAGGATCCGACCAATGGTGCGATCTCTAATCACTGGATTAATCTCCATGAGACGGGAAATGTCGCAGGCTATAAACCCATCTTGATTATGGACGTTTGGGAGCATGCCTTCATCAAGGATTACGCGCCGGTCGACCGTCCAAAATACATCGAGGCGTTTTTTGCCAACCTCAACTGGAATTGCGTTAACTCAAGGCACGGATAGCGTTTCTAGCTCCGAAGTTATGACCGATG
>CAXRBW010000170.1:0-11166 GCA_964228775.1 Pyrinomonadaceae bacterium
CCGACAACTCGCCACGATTGATGCGGTAAACCCCTGACGATTGAGTTCCGGCGAATATCCTGTTCGGATCGGACGGATCAAAGGCGAGCGCCCAAATCCGTCGCGAAGGAAGTCGCATGTCCTTGGAATCGACCCTTCTCCAGTTCCATCCTGCATCTGATGAGAAATAAATTCCCCCGTCAATCTCAGAAGCACTCGAAACCAAGACTTCGTTTGAGTTGCGCGGATTTACGATGATGCTCGTGAAATTCCCAAGCGGTAGATTTCCGCCCCTGCGGGAAAAAGTCACACCGCCATCTCTGCTGACATACAGAGTCTGCAGAGTTCCGACCAAGACACGTTCAGGATTTTTTGTATCGCCCGCAATGGAGCTGATTGGAAATTCCTTGGGTATCGAATCGATCCGCGACCAGGTCTTACCCGAGTCCTTACTGAGCAACACGCCCGCCATCGTCGTGCCGATGAAAATCTTTTCCGGTGCGGACGGATTCACATAGGTTGCAACCACCGTCGCGTCGAGCCCTGCTCCGAAACTCAGCTTCTCCCATCCCTTGGTTGGGTCATAGGTTCGATAAAGCCCTTTGTCTGTGCCTGCGAGCAGGCCGTTCTTTCCGTCGTTCGTGCCGCCGATGGTTCTCACCCTTTCAGTTATCGTCGGAACGATCACCGGACCTGGCGGGACCTTGACCGCCTTCTTTCCTTTTGAAGTCTTTGGGGCAGGCTTTGCGGGCTGCTTCACCCCCACGAGTGGCGCCCACGATACGCCGCGGTTTACCGACCGAAGTATTCCCGCACCGGTCGCCATGTAAATGTTGTCGGGCTTCAGTCGGTCTTGATAGAGGGCCGTCGGCGAAGTCCTTAGAAAGTCGAATTTTTCGGCACGGGTCCAAGTCGCTCCCCCGTCTTGGCTGTAAAAGGCAAAGCCGCCGCCCGTCGCGGTGTTCTGCGTTGTCGCATAAAGCCGATTGGGTTTCTCGACATCCGCCGTCAACGTGTAAGCGAATCTACTTGTGAAGTTGCCGTTGCCTGGATTGAACGTCTTACCGCCATCTTCCGAAATCATGATTCCGAAGTTGTTGGTGCCGAGGAAGACCCTGTTCGGCCTGTTCGGATGCACCGCGATGGAGTTGATCTCTATATCCTTTCCCGTCGTGATCTTCCATGTGGTGCCGCCGTCGGATGTCATCCAGAAACCCTCGGTCGTGCCGGCGTATACGGTTCCCGGTGTGCCGAGGTTCCTTCTGATGTCACGCGTCCTTCGCGACTGCGACGGGATTCCCTGAATTTTCTTCCATTGCTCGCCACCGTCCAGCGAATCGTAGATTCCGCTGCATGCCGATGCGATGATGTGGTCAGGATTTGCTGGGTCGATGTCGATTGCGAAGACATCGGAGTCATCGATCATGCCTTTCTTGATTAACTTCCAACTCTCTCCTCCGTCTGTCGTTTTGTAGGCCCGCCACCAGGTGCCGGCATAGATGGTCTTCGAATCACGCGGGTCGACCGCGAGCGAATCGACTGTCGGGATTGTTTCCTTGGTGATTTTTTTCCAACTGTCACCCCGATCGTAGGACGCGAAGACTCCATCGAGCACACCAGCAAAAAGGATGTTCGGGTCCTTCGATGACTGCGCCATCGCATGAACCGATTCGCCGGCAAGTTGTTTCGAGGCTTTCCAGGTTCGGCCGCCGTCAGTCGACTTGAAAAAACCGCCCGGCTCTTTGTGGCGGTGTCCAGAGGCATAGATGATCTGTGAATTCTCAACATCGAATGAGAGCTGGTCGAGGACCAAGAGCGACTGATTCAGATTGACAAGCAGGGACCACGTTTTACCGCCATCCGTCGACTTGTGAACCTGTCCGTCGAGTGTGCTCGCAAGAATATGATTCTCATCCCTTGGATCTATCGCAATGACCCTCACATCTCCACCGACAGGTCCTAGCACATCAAAAGAGCCGATCTTGAAAGTATCGCGTTCGAGCGCGACCGCATGGAGCGGTGAAAGAAGTGCGAGCAAGAGAGTCGCTGCTAAGAGATGGGTGATCGCTGAAGGTTTTTGGAATCCTCTTTTCATATTGAAGTCACCTTGCCTGAGGTCGGCGGAAGTTTTAACTCGGTGATTCTACACCACCCGAGCAATGCAGATACAAAAAAGAAGCGGGCGACTGATGCCGCCCGCTTCATGGTTCCTACGGCTCGCGCCGCGGGAAGTTATTTACCTGGAGTCGGAGCACCCGCCGGAACTCTGTAGAGTTTCGTCGAGAGTGCACCCTTGGTGGTGCCCTTGACCATCGTTATCTGGCCGGCCGGGAATTTACGGAACGAGAGGTGATTGTTGATCAACTTCTCGCGAGCCGCGACTTCCTTGGCTGTTCCATTGTTGATGATATAGCCCTGGCTGCCCGGGTTGTTCTGGAGCGCAACGATGAAGGCATCGATTCTCGCTCTGACCGCGTCAGCATTGAGCGCACCGAACTCGTCAACGAGGACCGCGGTCGGCTTCTTGGCGACCGAGCCAGTCTCCGATGCCGTCGTGGTGCAGGTCTGGGTCGGGCACGGGCTGCTGATCTTGACTGTCGCGGTGACGCTCGTGTTTTCGAGACCGGTCGTATCAACCGTTATCGACGAGGTTCCCTGACCGCCACTGATGCGACCCGCTGAGACCGTCCACTGATAGGACACCGCGGAGTTTCCGCTTCCGCCCGAGAGGTTGGCCGAGAAGTTCATCGGCTGACCCGGGATCACGACACCGCCGCCGGCGACATCGAGATTCGGACAGGCGCATGCGACGACGCAATCACACGGACGGACTGTGACCGTTTCAGTCACCGTCTTTCCGCAGTAACCGCAACCATCGTCGACTCCTGCTGTAATCGTGTAGGTTCCGGGCTTCACACCGCTGAGGTCCCAGGTGACATTCGCACCCTGACCGACAATGCGTCCGCCAGAAACAGTGTAGTTGTAAGTGAGAACATCATTCTCAGCATCAGTTCCCTTCGCAGAGACGCTGATCGAAGTGTTGTCCGAGCAGACAGCACCCTGACGCGGAATGTATCCCGCCTGGCAAGGAGTTGTAATTTCTCGCGAGCTCAAGGTCATCGACTCGACATTGGCAGGCTGATTGACCTGCGGTCCCTTTCTCTCGTTACGTCCGCCGACAGTCATCTGGAAGATGAAGCCGTGAGCATCCGACGAGGCGATGAATCCCGGAGGAATACCGCGGAACGGGGTCGATACCACCGGGGTTCTTCCCGCGATGGCGATGTTGCTGATGTTGTCGTAGTTGAAACTCTGAGTCGACTGCGAATTGAAATGGTACCTGTAAGCAAAACCCATGCTGACGTTGCGGCTTCTGAAGTAGCGGAAACCGGCGAGTCCGTCCATCGGATTGTTTTCGAAGGCGTTCGGCGTGCGTCCTCCGACATACTGCAATGAACGGAGTTCCAAGATCGGTTGGAACTTGTTGTCAACTGGGAAATCGATTCCGATGGCGGTGATCAATTCATCTGGACGGTCAAGCATCGTGTAGGTGTTACCCGCGTAGTCCATCTTCGAGCTTCCGTTGTAGTGGTAGCCGACGTTGGCCGAGATGTTCATCCACGACCTGACACGCGCGTCCCCGAAGAGGGTCACGCCGATGTCGCCCTTGTTTCCACCTGGGCCTGCGCCGCGCTGCATGGCGTTAAATCCGCTCATGTCCTCGGCGGTGTCCGCATACCATCTGTAGTACGCAACGACTCCGGCGCCGATTGGGCTGGTCGGCTTCGTCCAACGCCACTTTCCGCCCGCCGTAAAGGTGCTCCAAGCATTTGTTCCATAAACACGGTTGATGAAAGGTGCATCCGGAAGGTAGGTCGGTGCGGTGGTGAAAATCGTCTGTGCTGATCCTGAAGGCGTTCCGACTGCACTCACGAGGTTGACGGACTGAAGAACGATACCTGGGAGGATACCTCCGTAGATCGAACCCATTCCAGGGAAGAGTGATGCGGAGCCACTCTTCTTCGGAGCTCCGATGGTCGGGATGCTACCCGACGCGAATCCGAAAATCGGTCCAGTCATGAGGGCCGACGGTCCCGATGAAGGCGCGCCAAAGTTTCCTGTCGACATGCCGATGTACGGGAACAGCGCCCAGGGCTGTGCAGTCTCAGGACGGAAAATCGCCCAGCCAGGATACTGGCTGACTCCGGGGCCCTGCGGAGCAAGAACAACAGCACCCGGTGAAACCATCTGGCCGTTGATTTGAACCCTTGAATTGGGGAGATAGAAACCCGAGAGATTACGCGGCGAGTTCACCTTGATGGCGCGATACATGTCCGCGTTGAAGAAGAACTCAAGGTAGTCGTTCAGACCGAACTGGAAGCTGACCGGGACTTCTGTAATGTCCACGTTGCCGGGATCACGGTCGTAGTTGCTGTAGGCAGCACTAAACGTGTATTCCCCTTTCCTAAGGGTCTGGCCGTCATACACCGTGAAGAGTCCGGTCGGTCCGCCCATCGAACCGCCGGTTCCCACCGTCGGTGCCGTGTTGCGCGGGTCCTTCTCAGACCTCAACGTCTGCGCTGAAGCGGTCATAATCATCGCCGCAACTGTGAGCGCAATCAAAAAAATTTGTCTCGTGAGTTTCATCACTTTCCTCCGCCGAAAGATAAAAAGTTTTTCAAAATAGAAAGTTCGATTAAGACGGTGTCGAAGAGTTGACGCAGTCATCGAACAGATTGGTTCACAAAATTTCCGAACTCTAGATTTCGAAAATTTGGAACCGCAATTAAGTCGATTCCTAAGAGCAATTTGCCCCAATGTCCCTTGAGAGATCTCAAACGCGAATCAAGGGTGGTCGACTTCCCCATAACCTTACTTGAGAAGCCCTTTAAAGGCAAGCACTTCCACGGCCGAAACTGGCGTAAAACCTAGCCCTTAGGCGTAGATGCCCCTCATTCGGGTGGTGTAGGCAACGCGGTCAATGGCTAGCATGTATGCCGCCGTACGTGTATCTACCGAGTGTTTATCGGCATAATGGCACAGTTCATTGAAGCTTGCGACCATCTTTTCCTCGAGCCTGGCGTTGACCTCGTCCTCCCTCCAGAAGTAGCCCATCCGGTCTTGGACCCACTCGAAATAGGACACGGTGACCCCGCCCGCATTTGCCAGAATGTCGGGAATCACGAACACCCCATTGTCATGGAGTATCTTGTCCGCCTTCGGCGTCGTCGGACCATTGGCGCCCTCCGCCATGATCTTGCACTTGATCTTCGATGCGTTTTCAGAAGTTATCTGATTCTCAGTGGCACAAGGCGCGAGCACATCGCATTCGAGTTCGAGTAGCTCCGAGTTCGATACGCGATCACCCTCGGAGTAGCCGTCGAGAGACTTGTTGGTCTTGAGATACTCGAGAACCTTCGGGATGTCGAGTCCGTTCCTGTTGATGATGCCGCCATGAACATCCGAGATGGCGATGACCTTGTAACCTTCGTTATGCATCAGTAATGCACCGAGGCCTCCGACGTTTCCGGAACCTTGAACGACAACCGATGTCTCTTCCTTCTTCAATTTGAAACGCTTGATTGCTTCGTTGACTGTGAACAGAACTCCGCGGCCGGTCGCTTCACGCCTGCCGAGAGAGCCGCCGAGAGCGACTGGCTTGCCGGTCACGACCGCCGTGACCGTGTGCCGCGCATGCATCGAGTAGGTGTCCATAATCCACGCCATGGTCTGCTCGTTGGTGTTCATGTCAGGGGCCGGCACATCCTTGTCTGGGCCAATGAAATCAATGAGTTCAGCGGTGTAACGCCTCGTTAGGCGCTCAAGTTCTCCGAGCGACATCTCGGAAGGATTACATACGATTCCGCCCTTCGCGCCGCCGAACGGCACGTTGACGACCGCGCACTTCCAGGTCATCCAAGCCGAGAGGGCCTTAACCTCGTCGAGCGTGACATCGGGAGCGTAACGGATTCCTCCTTTGGCGGGTCCGCGTGAGAAGTTGTGCTGGACACGGTAACCCTCGAAGACTTCGAGACGACCGGAGTCCATGCGAACTGGAATGTAAACTTTCAGTTCGCGACTCGGCACTCGCATCAGTGCGTACAGATCCGGATCGAGGTCGAGCAGCTGGGCCGCCCGATCGAATCGCTCGCTCATCGCTTCGAAAGGATTCTTTTCATCGGTTCCCTTGAACCGTCTCATTTCATCTGCCATTGGATTTGGTTTGACCATTTATTTAGACACTCCAATAAAATTCTTGAAACTAACAGAATCGCTCACACGTTGATTGGATTCATCGATCCCGAACGAAATCCCTCGAGATCCAAAGTCACAAACTTGAAACCTGTTTTCTTGAGCTCTCGCGACAGGTCCGCTGCAAAGTCTGCGTTGAGCGCGCGGTCCATTTCCTGGCGCGCTATCTCAACCCGCGCAAGGTCCCCATGGACGCGGACTCTGAACTCGCGAAACCCCCGATTACGCAAGAAAACCTCAGCATTTTCGATATTCGACAGCCTTTCCCTGGTGACGGGAACTCCATGCGAGATGCGCGAGGAAAGGCACGGGCTCGCAGGGGCGTCCCAATTGGGGAGTCCCGCCATTCTCGCCAATTCCCTTATCTCCGATTTGGACATCCCGAATTCAGCGAGCAGACTCCTTACTCCGGCTTTTTCAGCAGCATCACGACCTGGGCGGAAATCATTCAAGTCATCAGCATTCGTGCCGTCAAGAATTGCAGCCACACCGACCGAGGATGCGATGCCAGAAAGTTTTGAGTAGAGTTCACTCTTGCAGAAGAAGCAACGGTTCGTGGGATTCGAAACGTAGTTCGGGTCGGACATCTCTTCGGTTTCAACGAGCATGAACTTGAAACCAAAATCCTTGGCGATTCGCGCAGCGTTCTCTCGCTGTCCGACTGGAACACTCGCCGACACACCCAAGACGCACACCGCATAATCACCGAGCGTATCCGTCGCGAGCCATGCGAGGTACGAGCTGTCGACGCCGCCGGAGTAGGCGATCAGAACACGCCCTAGATTCCTGATTTCCGCACGCAGAGCGGACTCCTTTTCAGTCATCGAGAGTGTTGATGCTTTCTGATGTGGTTCCGATGCTGTCATCTTTTTCCCGAACCGCCCGTCAACCAACAGTTTGACCGCGGTTTTAAATGAAAAATACTAGCTCAGCGAAATGTCGATGGCAAACGTTTATTGTCCGAAAACCATCATCCTCAAGTGTTGGTATATCCGTTGAGGCGACCATCGCTCGATGATAGACTTTCTCCACCTCCAATCGATGTCGTACTGCAGAAAGCATCATGGCAAGTTCGGGCTCCGCTCGCTCCCTCTGGGAACATTTGTGGGTGGACAACTTTTGTACGTTCTGATTCTTGCCGTTCTCTTTTTCTTCCCAATCTTTGTTGTCAACGCCCAGACAGGGTCCGACCCCGTCGTACTGTTCAATGCCGCGCAAGATCTTCACGAAAAAGGTGACTTACGAGGTGCCGTCGAACTTTATCGACGGGCAATCGACCTCGCAAAAGAATTCCCAGAAGCGGATCTTCAGCTCGGAAATGCGCTGAGACAGCTGGGCGATGTGAAGGGTGCGGAAGACTCTTACAAATCAGCACTCGAACTAAGGCCCGGGTGGCCTCCAGCAATCATCGCCTTCAGTTCCCTTCTCACGAACCTTGGACGGTTTGCCGATGCGAGGTCTCTGTTTGAGAAATTGGATTCGGCGGTGGAGCCCGAACTTCTGCGGGCGCTGGCGGAACTCACATTGCGCGACGGGTCAGGGCGAAAAGCTTTGGCCGATCTGCTCGAGCGGCTTTCTCGTGACGAAACAACGGAAGGCGTCGTGCTTCGCGCTCGGATAGAAATGTCCCTTGGAAACTCGGCGAATGCTAGAACTCTTCTCCTTGGGGAGACTGACAAAGGCGGCAGACTTGCCTGCATCGAGCTTGCAGAGTTCTCCCTGAGAAACGAGGACGTCGGAACTGCCGAGAGGCTGCTTGAGTGCCTCAGACGGTCGACTCCAAAGTTTCCAAGTGACCGCTTCCTCATCGCGCGAATTCTGAATGCAGCGGGCAAATCATCGGAGGCGCTCGATGAGCTGAAACTACTCGGTGACAGTTATCCAGGTGCGAGTGAACTTCGAAACAGCATTCTCGTTGAATCGGTTTCAGACGTGAACGGACTCGAGTCGCTACTTGAAAAGAGTCTTGAACAAAGTACGGAAAGGTCGGCGATTCTCGACAGGCTTTGCATCGCGTCGAGAACCTCCGACAAAAGGAAGTATGTTGACTACTGCCGAAAGGCCTTCGAGGCGGATCGTTCAAGTGCGGCGCGTGGTGCACGTTACGGTGCAGCGTTGGTGCGAGACGAAAGATACCAAGACGCGATTTATTTCCTCGGCGGACTGCGGTCGGACGGCCTCAACAGTCTGCAGATAACTCAGCAGATAGCGGTCGCGTATTTCCAGCTCAAACAGTGGCAGAAGGCGAAAGAGGAATTCGAGGCGCTCGAGGGGCTCGGAACCCCGAAACCTATTGTTTTTTATTTCCTCGGCATCGTAAACGATCAGCTCAAACTCTACTCCGCCGCGCTCGCTCAATATGAAAGGTTCCTATCATTAGCCGACCCAAGGGAGAGCGGTGAGGAGATTGAAAAGGTGAAGCTTCGGCTACCCCAACTCAGAAGGCAGATCAAGGAAAAGAGGTGAGCTGATGACAGTGCGACTCACGACTCTACTGTTTCTCGCAACACTTCTAATGTCATCGGCTGTCGCTTCAGCGCAGGAGACAGCTGATGATTTTCCGCCCCCGATCAAAACATTTCCGCGTGCAGAGCGAGCGCGACTCGATGCAGGCACTGACCCAGGACAACGTGTCGAAGTCGCTCTCACTCTACTTGAAGGTTATCTCAAGAAGGCAGAGAGTCTCGCGCGCGATGAAAACTTCCGTGCTTCATTCCCCGAACTCGGCTCGTTCCACGGAGTGTTGGAGCACACCGTGACGGTACTCCGCAGGGACAGTCGCGGTACCAATAAAGATTTTGTGAGTTTAAAGAAGCTTGAAATGGCGCTGAGGGCCTTCTCTCCGCGGATAGAATTGATTCGCCGTGATGCGCCCGCGATTTATCGGGGATATCTCGGACAACTCCTGAAGGACTTGAGGGACGCGCGATCCAGGATTATCGAGCCTTTTTATGGAAATGATGTGGTTAAACCTAAGTAGGCAGTGAGGCATCGGAATGATTCGCAAACTATCAATGGGCTCGGCAATCCAAAAATCAATCCCACTTTCGATGGGCATCCTGACACTGTTCTTCTGCGGCATCGTCACGCACGGGCAGGAAAGAGACTATCTGACTGATGCAGAACTCGATGTCATCCGCGAGAGCCAACGCATCGACGAGCGCATCGGCGCACTGGTGAAGGCAATTGAGCGCCGTATGGAGGTGCTCACCGGCATCAAGACCGCTCAGAAGGAAAAGGACGAGTCACGGTGGGGTCCGATGCCGACAGGTTCAAGGCTCGATCTATTGCGAGACATCGAGCGGCTAGTAACCAAGGCAGTGAGTGACATCGATGACGTTGCTGAGCGCGATGGCGGAAGCGATGTTTTCCCCATTGCAGTCCGCAAACTTTCTGCGTCATGCTCCTCGCTGGTTCCAAGGTGGGAGAAAATCGCCGACCAATCGACTGACGAAAAAGAGAAAGGTCTCATATCGAGAGCCGCTGGAATATGCGCGGACGTCGTCGAGGCGGAAAAGAGGCTGCCCGCTCCCCCTGATAACCAGGTTAAGAAAAAGCCTCGCTAGGCGAACTACCTAGGTCTCGTCCTGTCCCTACTGAAGCATTCTTGATAAGCCATTTACCAGGGTTTACACTCGTCTTTTAAGGAAAAATACGAATTTATGTCGTCGGAAGCACTTAAGAAGACTCCGCTCAATGAGTCGCATCGCACACTTGGCGGAAAGATGGTTGATTTCGGAGGGTGGGACATGCCGGTTCAGTACCCTGCCGGTGTGATCGAGGAGCATATGCGCACTCGAACCGCCATCGGACTTTTCGACGTCTCTCACATGGGTGAGATATGGGTGGAGGGTTCCGACGCCATCGCCTTCGTCAATTCTCTAACCACCAACGACGTCCGTAAACTTGTCGTTGGTCAGGCTCACTACTCGGCTTTTCTCAACGAGGAAGGAGGAGTCGTCGACGACCTTCTTGTCTACAAATTCGCAGATGACCGATTGCTGCTAGTGGTCAACGCAGGAACAACCGAGAAGGATTGGGAATGGATTAACTCACACAAGGGTCAGTTCAATGTTGAGTTAAAAAATGCGAGCGCTGACTATTGTCAGATCGCGATTCAGGGTCCGAACGCAATCGAGCTCGCCCAGCGCTTTACCGAAACCGAACTTTCATCAATCAAGTACTACCACTTCAAAGAAGGCACTTTCGATGGCCTCGCCGCGATAATCTCGCGCACTGGATACACGGGTGAGGACGGCTTCGAAATCTACGCTGCCGCAGATGAGGCCGCGAGGATTTGGTCTAACCTGCTCGATTCGGGTAGGGATCTTGGCATCCTTCCCTGCGGCCTCGCGGCACGCAATACACTGAGGCTAGAGGCAGCAATGTCGCTCTACGGTCACGAACTGAGTGACACGATCTCCCCGCTCGAGGCGAACCTCGGATGGATCTGCAAGCTCGATAAAGAGGCGTTCATTGGGAAATCGGTTCTTGAAACGCAGAAATCATCGGGCTTAACGAGAAAACTAGTTGGTTTCGAAATGACCTCCCCCGGCATCGCAAGGGATGGCTATGAGGTCTCAGTTGGCGACGAAAAGATAGGCGTCGTTACTTCGGGAAGCCCGGCTCCGTACCTCAAAAAGAACATCGGCCTCGCGCTCGTCAAGGCTCAATTTGCAAATGCGGGCCAGGAAATTACAATTGAGGTAAGAGGAAAACGCATCGGTGCAAGGGTTGTCCCAACGCCCTTCTATAAGCGATCCAAGTAAGGCTATTTTGGACCTAAAGGTCCGCGATATTTATGTCAAACATTCCCGAGAATCTGAGATACAGCAAGGACCATGAGTGGGTCCTGATAGAAGGAAGCACCGCAACAATCGGAATCACCGATTACGCCCAGCACTCGCTCGGCGACGTTGTCTATGTCGACCTCCC
>CAXRBW010000171.1:0-4701 GCA_964228775.1 Pyrinomonadaceae bacterium
CGCGATTGTCCTTATTCCTACGTTGGGATTTGCCCAAAAGACGGCTTACCCCGAAATGAAACAGCTTCAGGGACCGCAGAAGCCGAGGCTTGGGTTCGTCATCCACGGCGGCGCGGGAGTGATTCCCCGTGGTTCGCTCACCGCCCAGCAGGAAGCCGAATTCAGAGCGAAGCTCGAAGAAGCGGTGATGGCCGGGTACAGGGCACTTCAATCCGGCAGATCCTCGCTTGATGCGGTCGAGACGGCCATCCGCATCCTTGAAGATTCACCGCTGTTCAATGCGGGGAAGGGCGCGGTCTTCACTCACGATGGAAAGAACGAACTCGATTCCTCGGTAATGGATGGAAGGACTTTGGCGGCCGGTGCGGTTGCAGGTTTGCGACACGTCAAGAATCCGATAACCCTTGCCCGTGCCGTGATGGAGAAATCAGAACACGTGATGATGGTTGGCGAAGGTGCCGAAAAATTCGCCAAGGAACAAAATATCGAACTAGTGGATGAAAAATATTTTTTCACCCAGCACAGGTGGGATGCCCTCCAAAAAATATTGAAGGAGGAAGCCAATCGTCAAAAGAAAGAAGGCCCAGGCGCTGGTCTTACTGCGACAAATCTGCTCCCTCAAAATAAATTCGGCACGGTAGGTGCGGTGGCGCTCGACAAGGACGGAAATCTCGCTGCCGGAACATCGACGGGAGGCATGACTAACAAGCGTTATGGCCGGGTCGGTGATGCGCCGATCATCGGTGCGGGCACTTATGCCAACAATGCGACATGCGCTGTTTCTGCGACAGGGTGGGGAGAGTATTTCATTCGCCTCGGTATCGCGAGGGACATCTCGTCGTTGATGGAATATCGGGCCCTGCCGATCCAGCAGGCTGTGGATCTGGTTATCAAGACGAAACTTCAGAATCTCGGTGGCGATGGCGGGGTCATCGCGGTCGACAGATTCGGCAATATTGGAATCTCATTCAATTCCGAGGGCATGTTCCGCGCCTACATCAACTCGGAAGGCAAGCCCGTCGTGCAAATCTATCAAGACTGAGAAGTCTATCCGTTTGCATTAAATGAATACGACGGATTGTGAGGATGGGATTTCAAACCGTTTTCGGCATCGCATGTTGGAGCATGCGAGCATGTCGTCGATGCGGACCATGTAGTCACGGGATTTCTCGAACTGCGAACGGTCGCGCTCGTTCATGTTCCTTGGGAGCGAGCGCTTCTTCGTCCTTTTGAGCCACCTGACGTCATATTCGCCGCCCTGACGGCAAAACGGACAGGTGTAGTGGGCCTTCTTTGTTTCCTGCCTCTCATCAAAAATGTCGCGCTCGTTGAGCATTGAATAAATCCTCCGTAGTCCCTACCCGTTTTTGGATCCGATGTCCCTGAGGCGGTCGAATGTGAAGATGCCAGTTCCGTGCCCGTCTGAAAAGCCAATTGAAACCGCATAGCGCCCAGTCAAACTGATTTCGGTCATCGTTATGTTTTCGGCAACGGTCGAGTCATCAAGACGCTTTTGCCCAGTCCACTCATCTACGCAGGTCGCGCATGGGCAGTTCCTTCTAAGTGAGGCTGCGGTCAGACCGTCAGTCCTACCATCAGACCACGTAATAGTCAGACCTCCGCCGGCCTCCTCTCGAATTTCGACTGGCTTTATCATGCGTCCTTGATGCTCCTTTCGATATCCGCAACCGATACATCGAAATGTGAGGCGCTGTAGACTGCTTTGCCATCTTTTATCACGATCGCCTGAGGGGACTCGTGTTTAACCGCCGTACGCGCCGCAACCTCGTTTGAAAGATTTCGCGACGTCTGCACCGTGATGAGATTGATTATTCCGCTGAATTCACGGACGGCAGTGAAGACTGATGTGCTAATCGGACAGGTGGTGCTGTGCTTGAAGATGAGCACGGGCGCATCGCTCGATGCTGCGAAAACTTTATCAAGGGCTTCGATACTCTCTATCTCATTTATGTGCGAGTCCATTACTTCATTCTATATTGCGAGTCAGACATTGAGGAAGGACATGGTAGAATCGAGGCGAAATTCTCGCGGTCAACCCGCCGTTTCGAACTGAACATCATGATTATCCCGGTTAAATGGAGCGATGAGGGAGTGCTGATGCTTGATCAGCGCCTCCTTCCGACAGAGGAAAAGTGGCACACATACACGACCTTCGACCAGGTCGCAAAGGGAATCACCGACATGGTGGTCCGAGGTGCTCCAGCGATAGGCGTCTCGGCAGCCTATGGTATTGCGCTCGGCGCAAAGGGATTCGTCGGCGTTGACATGACCGATTTCGCTGACGAGTTTGATTACATCTGTGATGTCATGGCGAAGACGAGACCGACTGCGGTAAATCTCTTCTGGGCAATCGATAGGATGCGCGCCACTTTCGAATCTGCGAAGGCTTCGGGCGCCACAGTCACATCGATGAAGGACATTCTCGTTGCCGAATCAAAGGCGATACATGAAGAGGACATCGAGGCTCAAAGGCTGATAGCCGAATATGGCGGCGCGTTGATCGATGACAACTCAACCGTGCTCACCCATTGCAATGCGGGCGCTCTTGCGACGGGCGGCGTTTGGGGCACGGCGCTTGGGGTTATTCGTGGGGCGAAAGCACAGGGAAAGAAGATATCTGTCATCGCCGACGAGACGCGGCCCTATCTCCAAGGTGCGCGACTCACTGCATGGGAACTTGTCGAGGATGGTATCCCCGTGACCCTGATTACCGATAACATGAGCGGGCACATGATGAAAAAGGGAAGAGTGCATGCCGTCGTTGTCGGGTCCGATCGAATTGCTGCGAATGGAGATGTCGCCAACAAGATTGGGACCTACATGGTTGCAGTGTTAGCCAAGCGGCATGGCATTCCTTTTTACGTCGCCGCGCCTCTTTCAACAGTGGATATGAAATGTCCGAATGGGGACCAAATTCCGATCGAGGAGCGTGACATCCGAGAAGTGACCCATGTAAAGGATGTCCAGCTCGCGCCTGAGGGGGCCGCTGTCAGTAATTATTCGTTTGATGTCACGCCCGCCGAGCTCGTCACGGCGATCATCACCGAGAAAGGAGTTGCCAGAGCCCCCTATGAGGAGAGTCTCAGAAAGCAATTTGAATGATTTCCGGGACACGGTGATCAGGAATTAAAAGACCCGCCGATGGCGGGTCTTTGTTTTACTTGTTGAATCGGCTCGTCTTCCACCAGTCGATGGTGCGTTTTAGGCCTTCCTCAAGTCCGACTTTTACTTCATAGCCGAAGCACTCGACAGCTTTGGAATTATCAGCCTGTGAATCTTTGACATCGCCCGCCCGCTCGGCCTCATGGATGACCGCCGCCGAGTCGCTTCCTGCGATTTTACGGATGACGGCCAAAAGTTCACTGAGGGTGATCCTCTCACCATTTGCACAGTTCATCACGGTTCCGACGCCTTCTTTGCAGCTCGCGGCCTTGATGTTCGCATCGACCACGTTCTCGATGTATGTGAAGTCTCTTGAATGCTGCCCATCGCCATAGATGACAGGAGTATCACCCTTCATGACTGCGTCAATGAAACGGGATATAACCCCCGAATATTGCGATGACGGATTCTGTCTCGGACCGAAGACGTTGAAGTACCGTAGTGAGACTGTCTCAAGCCCGTAAACGTGACTGAATACGCGGCAGTAATATTCGCCCATCAGTTTGGCGGCGGCGTAGGGGGACAGCGGATCTGGGAGCATCGTCTCTATTTTTGGTAGAGCCGGCTGGTTTCCATATGCGGAGCTTGAGGCGGCATAGACGACTCTGCGGACGCCACGATTCTTTGCCATCTTCAGTACATTGAAGGTACCTGTCGCACAGGCCTGATAAGTCTCAGACGGATTTTCGACCGACCTCGGAACCGATGGAAGGGCGGCCTGATGAAATATTACTTCGACACCGTCGGCGGCCTTCTCCATTACAGAGTCATCGTTGATGTCACCCTCGATGAATTCAAACTCGCCAGAAATCTCATCGAGATTTTCGCGGAAGCCCGTCGCAAGGTTGTCTATGATGCGAACCTTTGCGCCGGACCGCAGGAGTCCGTCGGCGAGGTTGGATCCGATGAATCCGGCTCCACCAGTGACAAGTACTTTTCCAGTCAAAGCCATAATTCTGTTTGCGTCAGCGGCCGACGCCGATGTATTCGAATCCGAGCTCGGCCATGTCGGACGGCTCGTAGACGTTTCTTAGGTCCGCGATTTTCGGAGCCTTCAGAAGTGTTTTGACCTTCGTCATGTCGAGGGCGCGGAATTGGTTCCACTCCGTAATGATGACAAGCGCATCGGCACCCGCAAGCGCGTCATATTCGTCCGTCGCGTATTCGATTTCGGGCAGATGATGCCGCGCTTCATCCATTGCGACCGGATCGAAGGCGCGAACGTTCGCTCCCTTTGCCAGCAGAGCCCTTATGATGTCGGTGGCTGGCGATTCCCGCATGTCATCGGTCTCGGGTTTGAAAGAAAGACCGAGGATTCCGATCCTCTTTCCTGTGAGCCCTCCGACGAGACCTTCGATCTTCGGAATCATCGCCTGACGTTGGAATTCGTTGGCTTCGATGACTGCGTCGACAACACGTGTGTCTACTCCGAATCGGTCGCCAACTTGTGTGAAGGCTCGCGTGTCTTTCGGAAAGCAAGAGCCACCATATCCAGGTCCTGGGTGGAGGAATTTCTTG
>CAXRBW010000172.1:0-4198 GCA_964228775.1 Pyrinomonadaceae bacterium
CTACACGACGCTCTTCCGATCTATCTCGTTTGAAAAAACCAATTCAAGCATTTCGAACCTCTTCGGTGTCGCACGCAATTTGCGCAAGAGAGAGTTCGATGCCGCGATTGTATTCCCAAACTCCTTTGAATCAGCATTGAGTGTGCGACTCGGAGGAGTGAAGCGGATTTTCGGATATTCCTCTGAGGGTCGACGTATAATTCTCTCTGACCCGATACCGGTACCTACATGGAAGGACGAGATTCACGAGGTCAATTACTATCTGCATCTCGTCGCACACTTCGGATTGGCATCTGGGAGGGGTAGCGGTGAACCTCCGACCGACGTGCCTCCGGTAATTAAAGTTTCCGAAGAGAGGTTATCGCGTGCAAAGGAAATGCTCGCCTCCGAGGGAATTGCATCCGACGTAAGAATCGTCGCGCTCGGCATCGGCTCCGCCAATTCGGAGGCCAAACGATGGCCTGCGGAATATTACGCTCGACTCGGCGACGCAATCACGGCATCAAGTGGCGCCCGCATCCTGCTAGGCGGATCAAAAGACGACCTGAGAGTGGCCGACGAGGTGATTTCAAAATCATCAGGTCGCCCCATCTCGTTCGTAGGCAAAACCAACATCGCAGATGCCGTCGCCATGCTCGCCTCGGTCGACTTGATGATTTCGAATGATATGGGTCTTGCTCATGTCGCACCGGCCACTGGAACACCGACAATAACCCTCTTCGGTCCAACCAAGGACAACAATACGCGTCCGCTCGCAAACCATTCCCATGTTCTGCGCAAGCCCGTCGACTGCGCGCCGTGCATGCTTCGCCAATGCCCGATCGACCATCGCTGCATGAGGCACCTTACACCCGAATCAGTTCTAACAAAGGCGCTGGAGGTTCTCGCGAAATGAGCTCCAAGCGCAGCGCGGTGTTTCTCGACAGAGATGGCACGGTCATTGAAGAGGTCGATTTTCTTTCGTGCGTTGATGACATGAGAATCTTTCCCTTCACCCGCGAAGCGCTCGAGCTCCTCAAAGAAAACGGTTACCTAGTGTTCATATTGACCAATCAGTCAGGAATCGGACGCGGACTCTTTACTGAAGCCGACATGCATGGAATCCACGAGGCCCTCCAAAACGAGGTTCGAGGACTCATCGATGGATTCTTCCATTGCCCCCATCGTCCCGAATTCCGATGCGAATGTCGCAAGCCCGGTATCGGCATGATTGACGCAGCCTGCGACACCAATGAGATCGATCTCGAATCTTCTTGGATGGTCGGCGACAAGTCACTCGACGTTATGACGGGACACAGGGCGGGAATCCGGTCTGTGCTCGTCCGAACCGGATATGGCCAGACTCAGGATCCGCCCCAATCCCCTACGTTGATAGCGGAAAACCTACTCGAAGCTGTTAAACAAATCCTCGCCTCCTAAGTTCTCCATCAGAAAGTCCAAAATACTGGCGAATAGTCCCTAGAAATGCGTGATTGATTCGATTTGTTAAACAATTTGAGGACTAAAATCTGACCCTCAAATAACAAAAAATCGATCAATTTGAACTTTTTTCTTGCATTTTCTGTTTGTTTTACATATTTTAATGTTTAACAACATTGTTTGGCACATCGCTTGAATGTTGTGAAGCACCTCCCTTTCGGGGGGACCAAAAACAACTAGGAGATCGTTGAATTATGAAAAACGAAAAAGGATTTTCTCTGATCGAACTTCTCATCGTGGTCGTGATTATCGGCATCATCGCCGCCATCGCGATTCCCAACCTGCTCGCCGCCCGTCGCTCTGCTAACGAAGGCTCTGCCATCGCTTCGCTCCGCACGGTCCATGGCGCCGAGATGACTTATCAGGCAACTGCCGGAAGCGGCAATTTCGCCGGAACGCTTGCAGCGCTCAACACCGCAGGTCTTGTTGATGCGGTCCTGAGCAGCGGAACAAAGAGTGGATACACCTTCACGGGCGGAAAGGTCGATGCGACCTCGACTGCACCGGCGTCGGTTTGGTATTCGGGACTCCCGGTTTCGACCAGCGGTGTTACCCAGTCGGGTACCCGCAGATTTGGTGTTGCAACCGATGGTGTTCTCCGCGCGGATAAAACGCTAACGGGTCAGTTCGCTAACGAAGCTGGGGTTGTAGCGTCGACTCCACTCAACAACTAACTTAACTGGACGATCCCTGGTCGGGGTGTCCCCTTTGAACGGGACACCCCGCTTTACGGATCCTAATGAAGGGATCCACCCGACGCTCGCCATTGCAGGCACAAAGATTCCTCAGTAGCGAACGTCCACCCGAAACGAGAAACGACAATTTGATTCAATAACCGGCACGCTGATGCCCAGCTCGAATTCAGCATGGAGCCCAGAATTATGAAAAACGAAAAAGGATTTTCTCTGATCGAACTTCTCATCGTGGTCGTGATCATCGGCATCATCGCCGCTATCGCGATTCCTAACCTGCTCGCCGCCCGTCGCTCTGCTAACGAAGGCTCTGCCATCGCTTCGCTCCGCACCATTCACGGCGCCGAGATGACCTATCAGTCGACTGCCGGAAGCGGCAATTTCGCCGGTACTCTTACAACCCTGAATGGCGCTGGTCTCGTTGACTCGGTCCTTAGCAGTGGCACCAAGAGTGGATACACCTTTACCGGTGGCAAAACCGATGCGACAACCAGTGCGCCTTCCACTTTCTGGTACTCAGGCGTCCCGATTTCGGGAAGCGGACTTACTCAGTCCGGTACTCGCAAATTTGGAGTCGCAACCGACGGAGTCCTCCGCTTCTCAACCGCTGCACTGACAACTCAGTTCGCCAACGAAGCGGCGGTCAATGCGGCCGATGCTCTCAGTAACTAAACCTCTGACTTCTTCTTCAGAGCAGTGTGGGGTCGTCCTGGTGACGGCCCTGCACTTTTTTCGAGAGATTGATTTTAGCGTCAGTTTTCTAATCGTATTTCGATGAATTATGATTGGGCGCGGACGCCTGACGCGACGAGAGAATCGATGCTGACGAGAATTTGGATAATTGCAACGAACACGTTCAGAGAGGCGGTCCGAGATCGCATCCTCTACAACCTTGTCGTCTTTGCACTTCTGATTATCGCCGCATCGGTCCTCATCGGGGACCTTTCAGGCGGACAGGAAACTCGCATCATCACCAACCTCGGGCTCGCCGCGACGTTCATATTCGGTATCTCAATCGCCATCTTTGTGGGTGTATCTCTCATCAGCAAGGAAATCGACAAGCGCACGGTGTTCGCAATCTTTGCGAAGCCGGTCGGGCGCGGTGAATTCATCATCGGAAGATTTTTCGGTCTCGTGGCGACACTTTTGTTGAACATTGCAGTAATGGGTTGTGGCGTCATCGCAGTCTCGATGGTAATCGGCGACGGTTCACTGACGCGCGGCATCGCTCAGGCCTCACTCATGATCTTCTTCGAGGTAACCGTCGTCACCGCCATTGCAGTGCTCTTTTCAAGTTTCTCCTCACCCGCACTTTCTGCGTTGCTCAGCTTTTTAATAGTTGTCATCGGTCATTTCAGCGGAACCCTCGCCATGATTGCCGAGCGGACCAGCGATGGATTTTCACGAACTCTCCTCTACGGCATCTACTATTTGTTCCCTAACCTCTCGAACTTCACATTCATTTCTGAGGTCGCGGGCGGGCGGGACGTTCCTGTGTCAATGATGCTCAACGGACTGCTTTACGCCGCCAGCTATTCGGCTGCGATGGTCGCCATCGCGGTCATGATCTTCAGACGAAGGAATTTCAAATGAAGCAATCAGGTTTCAAAGCACGGTTCGGGATTGCAGTAGTGATTGTCGTCGGCATATTATCCGCGGCGAGGCTCGGCGCGACGATGGATACCGAGCGGACTTCGCTTGGTGAGAGTGCTACGAAAACTCTTTTCTCCGCAGAGAAGATGAAGGGTGCCGTACTCGGACTCGATGGTCTGATCGCCGACATCTACTGGATGCGGTCGCTGCAGTACATTGGCGCAAAGATTGTTGCGGCGGGAACTGAAGTGAATATCGATGACCTCAGGGGCCTCGAAGCGAACGAGCTCCATCCTCTGCTCGATGCTTCAACGACGCTCGATCCACATTTCCTCGCACCCTATTCGTATGGAGCTGTCGTTCTTCCCGCCATCGATCCTCAAAAGGCGGTCGAGCTCGCCGAAAAAGGCATCCGAAATAATCCCGGCGAATGG
>CAXRBW010000173.1:0-2172 GCA_964228775.1 Pyrinomonadaceae bacterium
ATGCTCGCGATAAGCGCGGCCCTGCGGTGCGGGGCGGAGGCGCTTGCGGCCCGTCGGCGGACCCATGTCGACGTGGCAGCTTTTCACGAAAAGATCCTCGGGGTCGACTGCGACGTTCTGCAGTTCCGCCTTCGAGGTTGCGTTTGCCATCGCCGAGCGCAGGCACTTCGCGATCGGATCGGCGGCGCGCTTGTCGGTGAATTTGAGAATCGCCAACGCCTGAGACACATTGCGTCCGCGAATCATGTCGATCACGAGACGGGTCTTGCGGGGCGAACCCTTCAGATATCTTGTTTTTGCTATCGCTTCCATAACTTCCAATCTTCTCGGTCCAAGGGGACCTCAATGAGCTAGCCCTTCTTGACTCCCTTCTCGGCCTTCGTGCCCGGGTGCCCCTTGAAGGTGCGCGTCGGAGAGAATTCGCCGAGTTTGTGGCCGACCATGTTCTCGGTGACATACCCCGGGACGTGGCGTTTTCCGTAGTGGACACCGAAGGTGATGCCAACCATGTCGGGGGTGATCACCGATCGTCGCGACCAAGTTTTGATCGCCTGCGGCTTGGCGCCACCCGAGGTGATCTTGCGCATGACCTTCTGAACGCTCAGGTCGATGAAAGGTCCTTTCTTAAGTGAACGAGGCATAATCTTTTTCCATCCGGCTATGTGCCGGGCAATCTATCCGCGCTAGACGCGAGGCTGATTACTTCTTCCTCCTGTCGCGGACGATCATGTTCTGAGTCCGTTTGTTCTTACGGGTCTTGTATCCGCGTGTCGGCTGTCCCCACGGCGTCACTGGGTGACGACCGCCCGAGGTCTTACCTTCACCACCGCCGTGCGGGTGATCGACCGGGTTCATTGCAACGCCGCGAACCTTCGGACGACGTCCGATCCAGCGGGTTCTTCCAGCCTTACCGAAGCTGACATTTTCATGCTCGGTGTTACCCACCTGTCCGACCGTTGCGGTGCAAACCACTGGGACCTTGCGGACCTCGCCTGACGGCATGCGGAGCTGGGCGTGTTCGCCTTCCTTCGCGACAAGCTGTGCGAATCCACCGGCCGAGCGGACGAGCTGACCGCCCTTTCCGGGGCGGAGTTCGATGTTGTGAATTTCGGTTCCGAGCGGGATGTTCTTGATCGGGAGATTGTTTCCCGGAAGGATGTCCGCATCGGCGCCGCTCATGATGGACGAGCCGACCTTGATGCCGACTGGCGCGATGATGTAACGCTTCTCACCATCAACATAGTTGATGAGTGCGATGTGCGCTGAGCGGTTCGGATCGTACTCAATCTGAGCGACACGTCCCGGCACGCCAACCTTGTCACGCTTGAAGTCGATGATTCTGTAGAAACGCTTGTGGCCGCCGCCGCGACGTCGAACCGTGATGCGACCGTCGCTGTTGCGACCCGAGATTCTCTGCTTCGATTCGAGCAGCGACTTCTCAGGCTCCGCATTCGGCGTGAGTTCATCTCTCGTCAGATACGTCTGGTATCTACGAGCTGGCGATGTCGGCTTTAGTCTCTTGATTCCCATATTTCACTTCCGTATGGCGGACTTCATATCCGCCTTCAAATCTCTTCCGGGACGCCCCGGTTTCCGAGTGCTAGATCGCTTCAGCGAAGTCGACCGAAGGCTGACCCTTCTGCAGCGTGACGAACGCCTTCTTGGTGTTCGCACGGCGACCCTCTTCACGGCCGCGGCGCTTCATCTTTCCTTCGTAGTTGACGGTCCTGACCTTCGCGACCTTGACGCCGAAGATCTCCTCGACGGCCTGACGAATGTCATCCTTGCCGGCCTTGGTGTTCACCTTGAAGGTGAGTACCTGGCCCGCCTCGTCTCCGACGGCGTTCTCTTTCGCTATCACCGACTTCTCGGTGATGACCGGCGACTTGAGCACTTCCCAAACGTTCAACTTAGTCATTTCCCGCCTCCTTGCTCTCACGGTTCGGATCGAGCAGGTCGCCGAGCTCCGCAACCGCGGCCTTCGAGACGACGAGCTTCTCGTGATAGAGCAGATCGTAGATGTTGAGTCCGAAAGAATTCGTGACCTTGGTCTTCTGGACGTTGCGCGACGAGAGAACGAGATTCTCGTTGTCGAGCGAGTCGATGAAGAGGGTCTTCGCGCGCTTGGAGTCGTTGACCAGTACGAGAGTAGATCGGAAGAGCGTCGTGTAG
>CAXRBW010000174.1:0-7109 GCA_964228775.1 Pyrinomonadaceae bacterium
ACTTCCATCCCGTCCAAATTCCCGTGCGAACCATGTTCACACCAGTCGCTTTAATCTGCGCAAAATAGGCATCCCACACGGCCACATTTGGCTCAAATAGAAAGCGGCGCGCGACCGACGAGGACATATAGGTGGTTCCCGTCACTGGAAGCGGCCGTCCTCCACGTGTCAGAAAATTCCCGTGCGCCTCAATCGACTCTTCTGATGAGAGATCTGAAGACTCGGCAAGAAGAAATGAAAACGGGGAAGTGAAATCGAGAGTCTTCCCATCGGGTCTGCGCACCCTCCCACTCACCATTCCTACGTTGAGTCCTTTTCGTAATCCCTTGCTCGGGAACCTTAGGGACTCAGTCGCAATTATTTTGGCGTCAATGCTCAGCGAGAGCTTCGAAAACTCGACCGAAATATCATCGGGATTTGTGGAAAGAACTAATTCTACCGTTTCGCCTGGCCGATAAATCGGAAGCGAGGTCGAAGCGTTAACGGTGAAGCAGCCTTTCGACGCCTCCTCGGTGGCCCATCTGATCTGTTCCGCACTTATTGCCCCGTTATGACCAAAGAGAATCCATCTCCCGCCCCTGAAATCTCCCCTGATTCTATCTAGGCACAAGACATGTGTAGCCACGGACAATCCATCGATCCTTCGTCGCTCACTGAGCAGAGGGAAAGCGCGTGCTTCACGTGCACCGTCACTTCCAGACTCATCAGGAAACTCATTTACCGAGCTTAATTTCAGATACGGTTCGAAGACGGTCGATACGTCATTTGCGTTTGAATTGTTCGGCAAAGACTGCACCGCCGAATCCAGGAATGTATCCGCATTCCTAGGTGAGTCATCACGATTCTTAGTTATTGCGAGATATTGAGTGATTCCAAGTCTCTTATGAAAATTCGTCTGCGTTGTTAGTCTGTGTCCAGCTTCAGAAACTGGGGTCTGAAATGCTCCTCCGCCAAGATTCACAAAGTTTCCGCCTTTAATCAGAAATCCGAGCATTGCTTTCCAGCAAGAGACAGGAAACGCGGAGCCGTATGGATTAATGAGGACATCCACTGTGCTGGATAGTGATTGGTTTAATGAGTTTGGAGAAACGAAACGGACCTCGTGACCGGAAAGACACTTGGTGAGCTCCGCCTTCGTCTTCGGCAGCGTGTCTTCGAACGGCATCGAATCATCCCAAAGAACGATGACATTTAGTTTTTCGTTTGAAGCAGAGATCGAAACTCGCGAAAAGGTGGCAAGTCCGAGTGTGGTCGCGGCGAGGCCGCCCATGAACTGTCTACGGTCCATTCTGTTCATCGATTTTCTCAACTAACACCAACGGTGATTTGAGAACACTGTTTCTTTGATACGCGGGCGTACTTTAACTTTACCTGGGTTGCTGTTGCAAGTAATATCGAGGCACCCGACATGGGCTTCAGATGCTGAAAACGTTTTTTAAGAAATCGCTCGCCGCATTTGGTTTGGAAATTCGGCGACGACGAATTGAATACGAGATTAAGACCCTCGAGGGCGTGACCTTTCCCGTTGAACTCAAATCCGAAGATAGAGACATTATCCAGTACGTCGTCGACAACAGTCTGTCGATGGTTTCACCTGAGAAATTGTGGACGACCGCAATGGCTTGTCGACATGTAGTTGAAAGTGAGATTCCAGGTGATTTCGTCGAATGTGGTGTTTGGCGGGGTGGAAATTCAATTATTGCGGCCGCAATCTTCAGGTCTCTTGGCTCTGATAGGCATATTCACCTTTTTGACACATTCAAAGGCATGACTGAGCCGTCTTTCTCAGACACCTCTCTTAGGGATGGTACTGACTCGAAGGAGGTTTTCATGCTTGGTCAGCAAGCGGACCATAATGAATGGTGCTTTGCAGCGATTGAAGAGGTCAGAAATAATTTCGAAAAATTAGGACTGCTAAGCGACCGTATTCATTTTATCGAAGGAGATGTCGAGCAAACACTTTCGTTACCCACCATATTACCCTCTAGGGTCGCGGTTTTGCGGCTCGATACTGATTGGTATGAATCCACCGCTAAGGAACTCGAAGTTCTATACCCGAGGCTCTCTGTCGGCGGTGTCATAATAATCGACGATTATGGCGATTGGGCGGGCGCAAAAAAGGCGACCGATGAATATTTCTCAGCGGTCGCAGCTAAACCTTTCCTTCATGTCATCGATGCCGGTGGCAGGATCGGCATCAAAGCACGGTGATTATTTTTCGAAACTCAGATAAATGAAGGCGGAACGCGAACCCCATGTGTTACCAACCCCGAAGGGAACTGCAAAACCAGGAACTATCTGCCAGCCACTTTTCAGATTATGTGCCCACCGAATTCCTGGATTCAAAGTAGTTTGACCACCCCTTGCAGACCGTCCCTGTCCAATCAAACTTTCTTTGTTCTCATACAGGGATTCAAACATCACATTGAAGGTCGGAGTCGCAAGGAAGATTAGGCTCTGCCCGACATAGACATCTTTCGTCGCCGCAGTCTGCCTCAGAAAGTTTGTCGCTCTCGGTGTCAGCGTTGTGCCGGCATTGAAATGCGTCACTAGCTTCGGTGCAATGGTGACGGAGACTGGAAGTGCAAATTGAAAACCGACTCCGCCCGTGCCGAGAAAGCGCTCTTTGCTCCCCGTCGGAAGAAGCAAACTCGCCCTTGGCGAAACCGCGAACTTGTCATTGATAACTGCCTGATAACGGTAGTTGATGGCAATATCGCCGACACCGGTCCCGTTTCCTGCGTTATTTAAAGGGATTGTGTAGCTGAACTGATGCTTTTGGCCTCTCAATGGAATCTCGTTGGTGAAACTGTAGTTCCATGTTCCTCCTCGATCACGCTTGAAGGTATTGATGTATTGGACAACCCCTTTCTCTTGGTTGTACGCCTCTTCAAGAAGAAAGCTATTGTCCTCGATGCGGTCTTGTGCCGAAAGCCCGTTGGCACAGGTAAGTGTGATGAGTAGAAATAAAAAGAGTTTAGATTTGATGATCACACTAGCGTCTCCCGCTTTTCCTTCCATCTTCCTAAAGTGAAGTCTGGGAATTTGATTGGAGCAGAACCTCTGCGGACAGACTCCGCACTTAACGGGAACGGCGCGGACCATGCAGCTCCATCATAGACATCAAGATCTGGTACGAGACCGTCTCTGAAATATTGGACGATACGCCAGGCCATGATGAAATCCATGCCCCCATGTCCGGCCCCACGGGCCTGAGCCCCGAGCTGCTTCCAGAGCCAGTGTTCGTATTTCGCTTTGACGCCCTCAAGCGTCGTGAATTTATGTCCGCCTTCTTGTCCATCGATGAAGAGTCGTTGCGGATAATCCCGAAAAGTCCCTTTTGTTCCCTGAATGTGGTTAATGCGGTCATACGGTCGCGGTGTCGACACGTCATGCTGGAGCATTATCGTGAGTCCATTCACAGTTTTTATCATCGAAGTGTTCATGTCCCCGCAGAGATATTTCTCTTTCCATTTCGGGCTATCTTTCGGCACAGTCTGCTCGCGATAGGCGTCCAAAGATTTGGAAGGTGATGACATGGACACGATGTAGTCGAATCTGTCACCGCGATTGATATCCATGTAGTTCGCCACAGGTCCGAGTCCATGAGTTGGATAGAGATTGCCGTTGACTCTTGTGTGCCATGCGCGTCTCCATAGGCCTTCGCTACGATTTTCATTGACGATGGTTCGAAGGTCGTGGATGTAAGCGGCTTCACCGTGGGTCAAAGAGCCGAAGACGCCGTCGCGGACCATATTGAGTACAAGGAGTTCCGTGTAGTTGAAACAGCAGTTCTCAAGCATGAGGCAATGCCGTTGTGTACGTTCAGAGGTCTCCACCACTTTCCAAAGGTCTGGAATTGTAGTTGCCATCGGCACTTCAACTCCGACGTGATGACCATTTTCCATCGCCTCAATTGCCATTGGAGCGTGCCACTCCCAAGGGGTTGCGATGTAAATGAAATCGAGATCTTCACGCTTACAGAGCTCCTTGAAAGCGAAATCGCCCTCGGTGTAAAGAGTCGGCGCCTTTCGGCCCGCCTTTTCCACCATCGACCTGCCCTCTTCAGCATTTGCTTTTACGTTGTCACATATCGCGACTATCTCGAGATTTTCAATTCCGAGAAAATCATGGATCATGCTGGTTCCACGCTCGCCGCTCCCAATGATTCCAAATCTGACTTTTTCCTTTCTTTCGAATGCTTTACCAATCATTGAGTTAGGAGCGGATACTCGTTCCTTAGCAGAAGTATTACCAGCCAATGAGGCGGCGACTGTTGCGGTCACTCCAGTTTGAATCAATTCGCGCCGAGATATTTTTTTCATAGATGTTTTTCCAATTCTCAGACTCTCGTTATTTTATTGAACGAAATGTCGAAACCTTAGAGCACTTCCAAAAACGATGTCAATTCGTCCGGCAGAGGAGCCTTGAAGTTCAAACGATTACCAGTGACGGGATGATCGAAGCTCAATTTCTCGGCATGGAGGAAGAATCGCCCGAGCGCAGCGATGGCTTGCCTTACCGCAATATTTGCCACCGTTTTGTCCCGTCCCGCGTTGTAGAGTTCATCACCTACTATCGGATGGTTGATGTGTGCGAGATGAACTCTTATCTGATGTGTTCGTCCCGTCTTTATTTCGACGTCAAGAAGGGTGAATTTCTCAAAATGTTCTCTGACTCGCCAGATTGAGAGCGCTGACCTGCCGTGCGCCCGAATTCCCATTCTTGTTCGATTGTGCTTTTCGCGAGCGATTGCTGCATCGATGGTGCCCGTATCCTCAAAAATTTCTCCATGAACTAGGGCAACATATCTTTTGTATACGGATCTCTCCCTGAACTGATTGCTCAGATTCTCTAAGGCATTCTCTGATTTCGCCACGACGAGCAGACCCGAAGTCAGTTTGTCGATCCGATGCACAATACCGACGCGTGCTTTGAGTTTGTCTAGGTCGACATTGCCTCTCTCATCATGTTCGACCGTTACCTTGGAGAGTCCGAAATGATAGGCAAGCGCATTAGCAAGGGTTCCGCTTTTGATTCCCGCACCTGGATGCACCACCAAGCCTGCAGGTTTATTTACGACTGCGAGATGTTCGTCCTCGAAGACGATTTCAAGAGGAATTTCCTCTGGCTCGAATCCTTCCGCCTCGACTTCTGAAAGTTCAACCTCAATCTCATCCCCGAGCTTCAATTTCTGAGACGGCTTTGCCTCCATCTCGTTAACGAGCACATCACCCGCATCGATCATTTTCTGAAGGCGCGACCTCGAATGTCCGGTGACTGCATGAGTCAGAAAGGCATCAAGTCGACTTCCGACATGCTCGGGCTCACATTTGAAATGTAAAAGCTCTTCACTCAAGCAGCGACCTTCCGATGTTTGATACGGATTGATATGAACATCGCGGAAGCAACAAAGATGACGACACTTATCATCTGCGCCGTCGAAAGTCCGGTTAATGTTGTTAGGCCGAGCAGATCGCCTCGCGGATCGTCTCGGAGAAATTCCATGCCGAATCTGACCGCCCCGTAAGTGAGGCCGTAAAAGGCCAGAATCTGTCCGTCAAAACTTCGCCGTCGATGCAGAACAAGCAAGACGCCGAAGACCACAAACATCGCGAGAGATTCATAGAGCTGAACCGGAATCAGGTAAAGAGGATCAGTCGTGCCGTTCTGATAGATTGGCACACCAGTGAAGTTATGGGCCTGTTCGGAGAAATGGACGCCGAAACTTTCCGTCGTGACCTTACCCCAGCAACAACCCGCCGCGAAGCATCCTTCTCGACCGAAGGCTTGACCGAGAGCCACGCCAGGAGCTAAAGCATCCGCAGTTTTCCAAATCGGCAGCCCATGGATTCGGACAGTTACAAGAAACGCCACGAATCCCCCGATCAATCCTCCGTAGAACACCCCTCCTGACCTGAGGAAATCAAGCGAGAATGGATTCACGCCGGGCTCGACGGCGAGCATCAGAAGTTTCGATCCCAAAAGACCCCCGATGATCGACCAAAGTCCAAGGTCAAAAATGCGATCGCGCTTAATGCCATCTCTCTCACCAAGGCGCGCGGCAACCAGCAGGCCCGTCAATATGCCGATTGCAAGAAGGACCCCGTAGGTGTTTATGGGGAAGTCCCCAATCTTGAAAAGTTCAGGATGCATTTCAGACCTCGCTCAAACTCTGCAAACAACGCAGTCGGATGTTCTTAACGGTAAGTTTATTCCACTTGGCTCTTTTTCGAGAGGAATGTGTCGAGGATTATCAGTCCAGCCCCGATACATATTGCCATGTCGGCGATATTGAATGTGGGGTAGTGCCAGTTGCCGAATTGGACATCGATGAAATCTATGACGAAACCGAACCTTATGCGGTCAGTGACGTTGCCCGCGATACCCCCAAGGATCAAGGTCAATCCTCCGAGCATCCGATCGTCGATACGAGGGGTGCGCCAAATGAAGAAGACCACCAATGCCCCTGCAAGTATTCCTATTGCGGAAAGACCCCAGGCACCAAGATCTCCATTCCCAGCGCCGATGCTGAACGCGACACCGGTATTAGTCGCATATGAAAAATTCAGGAATCCTCCGATGACGGTGACATCTTCATTTCCTCGCAGCTTGACCACCGCAAGCGACTTCGTCGCCTGATCTATCAGAAAGACTGCACCCGCAGTGCAGAGATAGATGAGTTTCCAAAAGAGATTATGTCTTCTCACTAAAGTTTCACCCGATTTTCTTCAAAGCATCAGCACATCGTTCGCAAACGCCGGGATGGTCAGCATATTCGCCTAAATGGGTTGAATAATTCCAGCAACGCTCACATTTTGCACCCTCGGCGCGATCGATCGTGATTGTCAGACGATCTCCTGCCTCCAGTGACACCTGCGAGACTATGAAGATATATCTCAACTCCGATGAATAGCGTTTCAGAAACTCAAGAGTGTTCGTGTCCGCAGAGAGAGTGACTTTGGCCTCGAGCGCGGATCCAATCAGCTTACTGTTTCTCGCGTCCTCAAGTGCCTTGAGAACTTCGTCGCGAATCTCGAACATCCGCTCCCATGATTCGAGCAATGAGCTATCAATTACACCAGACCTTTTCGGAAACTCTGCCAGAT
>CAXRBW010000175.1:0-6553 GCA_964228775.1 Pyrinomonadaceae bacterium
ACATCTACGATCAAGATCTTCTCGCATTGGTTGGCGATCCCCAACACGTAATCGCGACTGCTTGAAGATTTGCTGGCAGGCCGATCGAATCAAACAAATATCCTTTTATGAAGATCACTGTCCTATCAGGTGACGGTATCGGTCCGGAAGTGACACGAGAAGCTGTAAAGGTGCTTACCTCAGTCTCCTCTGTCTTCGGCATCAATATTGATTTTGACGAACAATTGGTGGGAAGTGCGGCCATCGATGCTTGCGGAGACCCGCTACCGAGGGCCACTGCCGATTCTTGCGAGGCAGCGGACGCCGTACTGCTCGGTGCCGTTGGTGCACCTAAGCACGATCATCTTCCGCCGGACCAGCGTCCCGAAAAAGGTCTTCTGAGGCTGCGGACACTGCTCGGCGGATTCGCCAACCTCCGTCCAGCCAAAGCTATTCCATCACTTCTTGACGCATCGCCACTTCGACGCGAAGTTTTCGAAGGAACCGACATCCTCATCGTAAGGGAACTTCTCGGTGGGCTTTATTTCGGCGAACCTCGTGGAACAAAAGACGGTGGAAAGACCGCGTACAACACGATGGTTTATTCCGAGTCGGAAATCGAACGCGTTGCGCGTATTGCATTCGAGGCTGCACGACTCCGGAAAAAGAAATTGACCTCAGTTGACAAGGCCAATGTGCTCGAGGTGTCGCGACTTTGGCGAGAGACCGTTGTTCGAGTGGCCAATGATTATCCGGACGTCGCCGTGGACCATCTCTTCGTCGACGCATGCGCGATGATGCTCGCGACAAATCCTTCTCGATTCGATGTGGTTCTCACCGAAAATCTTTTTGGTGACATCCTGTCAGACGAGGCCGCGGTCCTGACTGGCTCACTTGGGACGTTGGCTTCAGCAACAATCGGTGGAAAGATCGACCTCTATGAACCAGTCCACGGATCGGCACCCGATATCGCGGGAAAAAATATCGCGAATCCGATTGGTGCCATCGCCTCTGCCGCAATGCTCTTAAGATATACAGCGAGACACGAGACCGCTGCTGCATGCATCGAACTCGCAATTGAAAAGACGCTTGAAGAAGGTCACAGAAGTGCAGACCTTGCAGGTACTGGCTCGGCGACATCGACGACGGCACTCGGCGACATCATCGCAAATCGTGCCGTCGAAGCCGCCGCAGGACATTCAGCGACTGCCTGAACGAATCCACTCACTTCAATGGGAAAGACGCTCTACGACAAGATTTGGGA
Organism: Pyrinomonadaceae bacterium; assembly: GCA_964228775.1. Taxonomy (GTDB): domain Bacteria; phylum Acidobacteriota; class Blastocatellia; order Pyrinomonadales; family Pyrinomonadaceae; genus CAXRBW01. The sequence continues at coordinate 1,244 of CAXRBW010000175.1, forward strand.
GTCTCATATAGTCGATGAAGAGGCAGGTAAGCCCGCCCTTATTTTCATCGATCTCCATCTGATACATGAGGTGACCACGCCCCAGGCCTTCGAAGGGTTGCGGCTCGCGGGGAGGAAAGTCAGACGGCCCGATCTAACCTTCGGCACAATCGACCACGCCATTCCAACAAAAGAACGCAACCTTCCCTTCCGCGACCCGATAGCCGCAAAGCAGGTCGAGACGCTTCGCCTTAACTGCAAGGATTTCGGCGTCGAGCTTTTCGATCTCGACAGAATCGAACAAGGCATCATCCACGTTTTTGGTCCCGAGCAGGGACTCACCCGTCCAGGAACGACAATCGTCTGCGGTGATTCACATACATCAACGCACGGTGCATTCGGCGCACTCGCTTTCGGAATCGGTACCAGCGAAGTCGAGCATGTCCTAGCAACACAGTGCCTTCAACAAAGAAAGTCAAAAAACATGCTGGTCAATGTCAGCGGCTCTCTTGGCTTTGGCGTGACAGCTAAGGATTTGATTCTCGCAATCATCAACCGAATCGGCACCGACGGTGCGACTGGTTACGTTATCGAATACGCAGGTGAGGCGATCCGAAATCTTTCGATGGAGGGCCGCATGACGGTCTGCAACATGTCGATCGAGGCCGGCGCGAGGGCTGGACTGATTGCACCCGATGAAAAAACTTTCGCTTATCTAAAAGGTCGACGATTTTCTCCCAAAGGTTCGGATTGGGATGACGCGATGAGTGTTTGGGGCGGGCTTCGAACAGATAACGATGCTGTCTTTGACGAAATCGTCGAAATCGATGCGACTGAGATTGAGCCATTTGTGACATGGGGCACCTCGCCCGGAATGTCATCGAAAATCAGTGGACGGGCCGCATCACCGTCCGATGGACGGGATGAGGTCGAAAGAAAATCGATTGAGCGGGCCCTTGAATACATGGCAGTCGAGCCCTCACAGGCGATCAGCGACATTTCGATCGACTGCGTATTCATCGGATCATGCACGAACTCGAGGATTGAAGACCTGCGCGAGGCTGCAAAAGTCGTCAAGGGTCACAAAGTCGATGAAAAGGTCAGGGCACTGATAGTTCCAGGGTCGATGTTGGTCAAGAAACAGGCCGAAGATGAGGGGCTCGCAAAGATTTTCATCGATGCCGGATTCGAATGGCGCGATGCCGGATGCTCGATGTGTCTCGGCATGAACGAAGACATTCTCGCTCCAGGCGAACGCTGTGCATCAACGTCCAATCGCAACTTCGAGGGTCGGCAGGGTCGTGGCGGAAGAACGCATCTCGTTTCTCCGGCAATGGCAGCGGCGGCGGCAGTGCGGGGACGCTTCGTAGATGTGAGGGAATGGGAGTTCAGAGCCTGAGTCTCGGGCACGTAAAAGGATTGGAGTTACCATGAAGGCATTCGTCAGTCATTCGGGTATAGTCGCACCGCTCAACCGAGCCAACATCGACACCGATCAGATCATCCCCAAACAATTTCTGACCCGAATCGAGAGAAGCGGATTCGGCCAATTTCTGTTTTTCGATTGGAGGTACACGCCTGAGAGTGCGCCGCGGCCCGATTTCGTTCTGAATCTTCCCCGGTATCAAAATGCTTCGATACTTATTGCGGGACGAAATTTCGGATGCGGAAGTTCAAGAGAGCATGCGCCGTGGGCTCTGGAAGATTATGGTTTCAGAGTCGTCATTGCACCGTCGTTTGCCGACATTTTCTATAACAACTGCTTCAAAGTAGGAATCCTGCCAGTCACCCTGAGTGAAAAAACAATTGCAAGCCACGTCGAGCGGACAGAGGCGACCGACGGTTTTACGCTCGATGTGAATCTGGAAAAGCAGACTGTGTCGGACGCAAGCGGCACGATTGAAACGTTTGAAGTCGATGCTTTCAGGAAGCAATGCCTTATCGAGGGGCTCGACGATATCGGCCTAAGTCTGAGACATGGGCAGGCAATCACCGAGTTCGAAAAATCGCGGCCGCGTTGGATGAATATGTCTTCATAGGTCCCCTTCCGTCCCCTTCCGTCCCCTTCCCTACCCACACTCCAGCGCCCCTCAAACCCGTTGGTCTTCATCTTTCAAAACAGTTAACATTGTCGTTATTCCGAAACTCCGAGAGGCGGAAACAATTATGGGATTTTCAACAATCGCAATCCACGCTGGCAACGAACCAGACCCGACAACGGGCGCCGTCAGTGTACCGATTTATCAGACCTCGACCTATGCCCAGGATGGCCTCGGCAAACATAAGGGCTTCGAATATGCGCGCACGCAGAACCCGACGAGGTCGGCACTCGAGAAGAACATCGCCGCTCTCGAAGGCGCCGAATTCGGCTTCGCCTTCGCATCGGGAATGTCTGCCATCGATGCCGTGCTGAAATTGGTAAAAGGCGGTGAGCACGTCATTCTCGGCGACAACACCTATGGCGGCACCTATCGACTGTTCAGTCGAGTACTCTCAAGTTACGGAGTAGAACACACGCTCGTCGACACCTCGGACATTTCGAACATCGAGAAGGCGTTTAAGCCGAACACCAAGATGGTCTTCGTCGAGACGCCGACCAATCCCGTAATGACGGTTACCGATCTCAAAGCCGTCTCCGATGTGGCTCACGCCCATGGCAGCAAGGTTGTTTGCGACAACACGTTCATGTCGCCCTACCTGCAGAGACCGATGGAGTTCGGGGTCGACATTGTCGTTCACTCGACAACCAAGTATCTAAACGGACATTCCGATTCTGTCGGCGGGTTCGTCGCCCTCAAAAACGCCGAGGATGCCGAATGGATCAAGTTCATCCAGAACAGTGTCGGCGCAATCCTCTCACCGTTCGACTCTTTCCTCGTCCTTCGCGGAACAAAGACTCTCGCAGTCCGCATGGAAGCGCACGACAAGAATGGTCGTCAGGTGGCCGCGTTCCTCGCAGAACATCCGAAGGTTCAGCATGTCCACTATCCGGGACTCGCTTCCCATCCGCAGCACGAGATTGCCAAAAAACAGCAACGTGGTTTCGGCGGGATGGTCTCGTTCGAGACTGGCTCGCTCGAAAACGCTAAGCGCGTGCTTGAACGCGTGAAGATCTGCACACTCGGTGAAAGTCTCGGCGGCGTCGAATCACTCATCTCGCATCCAGCGACCATGACGCATGCCTCGGTCCCGCCTGAAACTCGGGAGAAGATAGGTATCACCGACGGACTCGTGCGGGTCTCGGTCGGTATCGAGGATATCGAAGACATCATCGCTGACCTCGACCAGGCACTCGCCTAAGATAAATGGTCACCGTCGAACTACATGCCGCATCACATGTCGGCCGCGTGCGCCGCGGTAACGAGGACAACTATCTGCTCCTCGATCTTGGAACCTGCACATCGACCAGTCATCGGGACGGAGGACATGGAGCAGTCGAGGTTGTTTCGCGCAAGGTTGAATTGGAACGAAACGGTGTTGTGCTCGCGGTGTCGGACGGAATGGGAGGTGCTCTTGCCGGCGAAGTGGCAAGTCAGATGGCAGTCGAAGTCATCGGGGACGCACTCGTAGAGGCAAAGGAATCATCTGAGAATTCCGACCATCTCATATCGAAGCTTTACGAGGCAGTCCTCAGTGCGAACACCCTGATCCATCAACGAGGTCGCGAGCCAGAGTTCCAAGGCATGGGGGCGACTTTCACTGGAGTCTCGATCCACACGGGAACCTCCGACTTCATCCAGGTCGGCGATAGCCGGGCATACCTCATCCGTGACGCTAAGATTTATCAGGTTACAAAGGACCAATCCCTCGTACAGCAACTGATCGATACCAAACAACTATCCGAGTCGGATGCGGAGTCGCACACGCTCCGGAACGTGATTCTGCAAGCCCTCGGTGCGCAGGTCGAGGTCTTTCCAGTCACCTCACGTCTTCTGACAAATGACAATGATGTGCTTCTGCTGTGCAGCGATGGACTCTCAAACAAGTTGTCGAAGCAAGAGATGCAGGAGATTGTCGAAACGAATTCTGAGAATCTTGCCGAAGCTTGCCGCGAGCTAGTCGAGCGAGCAAATGAAAATGGCGGCGAGGACAATATCACGGTCATCGTCGCAAGAATCACCGGCGACTCACTTCCATTACCCTCCGACACAAAAGTGCGGGTCGAGAGTCTCGACCTTGGAAACGTCCACGACACCGAGGAATAGCGACCCCATCACGCACGTTATCGATGTTGAAAGGTGGGATTTTTGTCGCAGGAATCCCGTGGTGATAATCTATCGGTGTGCTGGGGTGGCGGAACTGGTAGACGCACAGGACTTAAAATCCTGTATCCTTCGGGGTGTGCGGGTTCGATTCCCGCCCTCAGTACCACAAATTAGCTTCTTAAATATTCGGAGCTGACTCCGATTCTTCAGGGATTTATTCCCTTCCTTTTCCGATACAACCAAGTGAATCTATGTTTAAGTCATATCTCTCTATTACCTTGTTTCTACTTTTTTCCGGACTCGTCGTCCCAGCCGCGCTCGCACAGCAGACTAACGACCGTCAGAGCGCCGAGATATACGTCGGATATCAGCTCAAGGGAATGGACGGCGACAAATTCAACGGTGCAGCCGCGTCAGTCACGGGTAATTTCCACAACTTCATCGGCGCAGAATTTGAATTTGCGGTATCTAAGGGTCCCGATCGTGGCATTCTCGGCAGGTTGACTGATTACGACTATTTAGGTGGTATCAGAGTCAAAGACAACCGAAAGAATGACGTCAAGGTGAAGCCGTTCGGCCATTTTCTCGCCGGCATCAACCAGGTTGATAACTTGGGGGCGAAATACAACTCCTTCACGACAGTGATTGGTGGCGGTATCGATGTGAGAGTCTCCGAAAGAATCTCCGTGCGGGCAATCAAGGGCGAATACCAACACGTCTACGATGTCTCCTATGGCAGTGACCAATTCAGGGTCGGATTCGGGCTCGTATTCCATTAGAAGCGCACAACAGAGCCATTTGCGGAGCGGGCGGACGATATGAAATAATCTTCGTTCGCCTTTAAATCGTTAATAAAATCAGAGGAATACAGCAATGTCTGGAAGAAATAAGATTACCGTCGTCGGAGCCGGAAACGTCGGGGCGACTGCCGCCCATTGGATTGCGAGCAAGGAGCTTGCTGACGTGGTTTTGGTCGACATCACAGAAGGAATGCCGCAGGGCAAATCCCTGGATCTCGCACAGGCCGCGCCAATCGACGGATTCGATGTCAAGCTAGTCGGATCGAATGGCTACGAGGAGACTGCCAACTCCGATATCGTGATCATCACAGCGGGTCTTCCCCGCA
>CAXRBW010000176.1:0-3808 GCA_964228775.1 Pyrinomonadaceae bacterium
TAAGGACGAACCACTTCTTGAAATCTCGACCGATAAGGTGGATGCGGAAGTACCTAGCCCGGGAGCTGGTACGTTGATTGAGATCAGAGTGCAAGAAGGAGAGACCGTCGCCGTCGGTAGTACCGTTGCCGTTGTTGGAACTTCTGGAGCGGTATCCAAGAGTTCTTCGAAACCGGTTGACCGACCGATGATTGCGGAACAGAAAACCTCTTCAGTACCTTCACCGGCACTTCCGTCAGTTCCGATGCCGGTCAGGGTGTCGAATGGTAACTCAAGCGCGGACATAGATTCATTGAGAAGGTCGAAATCGAGCCCACTTGTTCGCAATATCGCGAAGGAACATGGCATTGATATCAATCGGATTCCTGGGTCGGGCCTCAGCGGACGTGTGACCAAGAAGGACATCATGACGTTCATTGAGACCGGTGCCGCACTTCGTCCCCAGGACCTTTTGCCAAAGTCCAAGAGCAGTCTTTCGTTCGCAGCGCCGGCCGCAATAGAGGGAGACCGAGTGGAACCGATGTCAGTCATGCGCAAGAAAATTGCGGAACACATGACCCACTCGAAGCAGACTTCAGCACATGTCACGAGTGTCTACGAGATCGACATGACCCGCGTCGCTAAATTCCGCAGTCAGCATCAGGCTGCCTTCCAGGCGCAACATGGAACCAAGTTGACGTTCATGCCTTTCATCTTTGAGGCGGTCACGCGCGGTCTCCGGCATTTTCCGATAATCAATTCCCAAGTACAGGGAGACAAGATTGTCTTCAAAGGCGATGTGAACATAGGTATGGCTGTTGCTTTGGATTGGGGACTGATTGTTCCCGTGATAAAGCAGGCCGACAAACTTTCACTTTCCGCGCTTGCGAAAACAGCGAATGATCTTGCCGATCGGTCGCGCACCAAGAGGCTTTCTCCTGCTGATGTGCAGGACGGCACTTTTACAATCACTAATCCCGGCGTTTTCGGCGGGCTATACGGTACGCCAATCATCAACCAACCTCAGGTTGCAATAATGTGCATAGGCACAATTGAGAAGCGCCCCAAGGTTTTGACGCTTTCGAACGGTGAAGATGTAATTGCAATCCGACAGATGGCATACTTCGCACTCACTTACGATCATCGAGTTGTCGATGGCGCCGATGCCGAGAAATTCCTATCTTTTGTGAAGGATTATCTTGAGAATAACGATTTCAGCATCTAACAGGTCCCGTTCAACCCGAAACCTTAGTTGTATCCGGCAACCGAATAGCAGTCGCCCGCGTCAAACCCCCAGTTTCAGGCTTTGGTAAGGCCGATAGGATTAAGGAGCACCGAGGAATATGAAAAAACTTTCAGCACTTGTCTTCGTCACAACGCTATTGACTCTTTCTACATTTGCCCAAGAAGCCCAGCTTCGGAAATTGGCAGATGGGCAGAAATACAAACTGAAGGGCGTGGTTGTCGCCAAAGATGACGCGAGTTTTGTGCTTCGTGATGCCACAGGCGTCGATACCAGAGTCGTCGTCACCTCATCGACGAGCATCAAGGCGAAAGGTGGCTTTCTTAGTGGCGGTGACACTGTTCCGATGACTCAAGTGGTCCGCGGACTCAATCTCGAGACGGAAGGCCGAGGCGACAGGGAGGGTAATCTCTCCGCAGCAAAAATACAGTTCACAAAAACAGATCTTAAGACTGCCCAGTCTATAGAAAGTCGGGTTGGCCCCGCTGAAGACCGGCTCACAGCGAGTGAACAGAATGCCCAGCGGCTCTCGGGACAGGTCGACGAGCTGATGACAATTTCAAACACGACGCGTGGTGAGGTAAAGACCGCACAAACCACTGCGGATGCTGCTGTCGAGGGCGTCAACGCGACGAACCAAAGGATTTCAACCTTAGACGACTACACCGTCAATTCATCCGTCACGGTGACTTTCAAGGTTAACAGCGCGATCCTTTCACCTGAGGCAAAAGCCCAGCTTGATCAGCTCGCGACGGCAGCCTTACAACTGCGTGGATACACCGTCGAAGTAACTGGTTTCGCTTCAGCGGATGGTGATGCCGCAAAGAACAAACTGCTCAGCAAGAACAGAGCGCAGGCGGTTATCGACTATTTGGTCGAGACACATAACGTCGATCTAAGAAGATTCTCACAGTCCTACGGTTTCGGAGCGGGCCGTCCAGTCGGTGACAATTTGACCAAAGAGGGACGCGAGCAGAATCGGCGTGTCGAGGTTAGACTTCTTGTTAGCAAGGGTCTTAATCAGAACGTCGAGGTAAAACCTGCGCCCAAGCAGATTCAATAATCTGATATCCGAAAGAAACACATGCGATGGAGGCGGGAATGAAAGGTTCACGCCTCCGTTGTTTTTAACCAGATGAAGTCTTTGGTGACATCCATTTTCATTGCGCTTCTTGCACTTCAGATGAATGCGCAGACTCCGGTCGCAACACCAACTCCGCCACCCGACGGCGACGAGGTGATAAAAGTCGATTCGAGGCTGGTTGTTGTGCCTGTTGCAGTGTTCGATACTGACGGCAAGCCTGTGACTGCTCTCACCGCAAAGGATTTTCGGCTCAAAGAAGGAGGTCGTCCGCAGGAGTTGACTCAGGTTACCGACGCTGAGAAGGTACCGCTCGAAATCGCCATCCTTCTCGATATCTCAGCCAGTACGGGCTCGATGTTCCAATATCAGAAAGAAACCGCTGCCCGCTTTCTGCAAGAAGTGATGAATGTCGGTGATAAAGCGACAATCATCACCATCGGTAATCGACCATCGATGGTTGCATCGCATGTCGATGCTGAAGCGGCGGGGGACGCACTCAGATCCATTGAGCCGACTAAAGAGCGGACGGCATTCTTCGATGGAGTTGGAGCGGCCGCAGACTTTCTTATGAAAAACAGCTCGGAAGCAACCCGAAGAGCGGTGCTTGTCATATCCGATGGCGATGATACCAATTCATCCGGGGTCCTTCGCGCAATCTTTGAAGCAGAGGGTCGGCTGGTCCGCGGAAACACGACTGAAGAAGAATTGCGGAAATTGAGATATGCGGCGCGTGAATCAGCTAAGCTCGGTGAGCAGAGAAAAGTCTCGAGGGTTCTACAGGATGCGGATGCCGTATTCTTCTCTATCAACACTCTTGGTGCCGCATTGCAGTTGAATCAATCGGCAGCATTTGGTCAAAGCAATCTCGAGCGGTTTGCAACTGACACCGGCGGCTCCTTCTTCATACCGAAATTCGAACCGACCAACCTCAAAGATAAGATTCAGAATGAGTACAATGAGCGGAAGAATCGCGACACATTGTCAGGCATTTTCAGACAACTCACCGTTGAGCTCAGATCTCAGTACCTGCTTCAATACTATTCCGACGGAGATCATCCTGCGGGGAAGTTCGTCGATCTTAAAATTGAATTGACTGAAGGGACAGGCAGGAAAATCAGATCAAGAAAAGGCTATTTCGCAAAATAGAAACACTAAGAACTCACCTATCTACTCTTGGTGTAGTGCTGAGTGATAGGCCTTCTCCTTCCTAGGCCGATGGCGTGCCTTGAAATTATGAGGGCGGGAGGTAGCTGCCTCCGCTTGAATTCATTTGAAGGTTCTTCAACTCGTTTCAATAGTGCATCAACTAGATTTCTGTCGTGACCCTTTCCGACGATTTCATCCGCCGTCAGTTTATGCTCGAAGTAAAGTCTTAGAATCGGGTCCATCTCGTGATAGGACGGCAGAGTATCGTCGTCCCTCTGTCCGGGCGCAAGTTCTGCTGACGGCGGTTTGTTGATTATCGATTCCGGTATGAGCTCTCGACCTGAAGACTCGTTGAT
>CAXRBW010000177.1:0-5550 GCA_964228775.1 Pyrinomonadaceae bacterium
CCGAGATACTTTCACTCAACATCCTTCCGACAAATGTCGGACTAGCTCCGAACGCTACGGTCGCGGTCGATCCAAATATTGAGTTGTCGGGTCAGGATGGCTCTGATTTCGGTCTGCCGACCGGCATCCCGACGCCAAGAAAACTCTTTCAACGTGGGGCACGGTCACTGCAGTGGACCGCCGAGGACCGCAACGGTGACAAACTCACCTACGCAGTACGCTATCGCCGCGCTGACGAGGGTGGCGGCTTTGTGACGGTAAGGTCGGGAATTGTAGAGAACTATCTGACAATCGATGGACTCTCGCTCTCTGACGGACGCTATATTTTCGAGGTGGTGGCGAGCGACGCGTCATCGAATCCCGCGGGACGCGGACTTGAGGGTTCAATGAGGTCCGAACCAATCGACATCGACTCGGCCGCTCCGATTGTCGAGCGTGTCGGCGCTGTCAGGTTCGAGTCCGGAAGCGCAATTTTCAAATTCTCCGCCCGCGATGTTGGAGCGAGTGTGATTTCACGCGCCGAATACAGTCTTGATGGCGGGAATTGGAATACGGTCTACGCCGATGACGGCATCAATGACGGACCAGGCGAGACTTTCACTGTCACTGTGAAACTCGGCGAGACCCCGCCATCAAACGTGGTCATCAGGGTATTCGACCGTAACGGCAATGTCGGAACCGCCAGATCGATAATTGAAATTCCAAGAAAGAAATAGGAGCTGCAATGAGTCTTAACCGAAACAGTATCGCAGTGGTCACGGGTGCGGGCTCCGGCATCGGGAGGGCGCTCGCTATCGCGTTGGCCAATGAAGGAATCAAAGGCATCGCCATCTCAGATTGGAATGCGGAAACACTCTCCGAAACCGAGGCGCTACTCGCCGAATCTAGGGTGCCGTGCGTCTCGGTAGTGGCAGATGTATCAAAACTTGCTGCTGTTGAAAGGCTCCGGGACGACACGGGCGCAAGACACGGCGGAGCAACACATCTTTTCAACAATGCCGGAGTCGGACTCCTCGGCGGCTTTGATCAGATATCGCTCGATGACTTCGAATGGCTCATGGGTGTGAATTTCTGGGGTGTCGTCTACGGCTGCAAGACATTTCTGCCGATTCTACGCTCACAAAGCTCGGCCCATATCATCAACATATCCAGCGTGTTTGGCATGGTAGCACCTCCCGAGCAGACCGCTTACGCCTCTTCAAAATTTGCGGTGAGGGGGTTCACCGAATCGTTGCGACATGAGCTTGAGGGCACCGAGGTCTCGGTTTCGAGCGTCCATCCAGGCGGAATCAAGACCAACATCGCCCGCAACTCGCGCGTTGGCGAAGGAACTCCGGACGATTTCAAATCTCAAGGGGTAAAATTTTTCGATAAGGTCGCAAAGACATCGCCCGAGCGGGCGGCGGCGGTCATTATCAAAGGCGTGAAGGCGAAGAATCCACGCATATTGATCGGGCCTGATGCCCAAGCCATCAACATAGTGTCGCGACTCTTTCCGAAGAGATATCTCGAGGTGATTCACCGAATCTCCGGCCATCGGCTGGATCTAAGAAAGAAAAGCTGAGTTTATTTCTTGGTGGTTCGCTGTCGGACGACCTCGAACAAAAGGATTCCGGTCGCGACGGAAACGTTCAGTGAGTTTATCTTTCCACGCATCGGAATTCTGACCAATGTGTCGCAGTTTTCGGCCACAAGACGATGGAGGCCATTTCCCTCACTGCCCATGACCACCGCAGTAGGTCTCGACCAATCCCAGTCTGAATATTCCGTCTCAGCATCACCACTAGCACCGACGACCCAGATATTCATCTCTTTCAGCTGCTCAATCAGCCGATTGAGATTTTTCACTTTGGCCGTCTCGACATATTCAGTCGCACCTGCCGATGTTTTGACGACAGTCTCTGTCAGGCCGACTGCCCGATGTTCGGGAAGAAAGAGTGCTTTGACGCCGGCGCATTCCGCGACTCTCAGTATCGCGCCAAGGTTTCTGGGATCCTCAACACCGTCAAGCACTAACACGAGAGGATTTTCCTCTTGGGCCACCCGTTCAAGGACCTCTTCAGAATCGGCGTAATCCGCTGCAGAAACTTGAGCGATGATGCCTTGATGGTTCGCGCCCGGGCCTGCAATCCTGCTCAACTGTTCTCTCGGGACTTTTTGAAAATGTATTCTCGCATCACGGGCGAGCTCGATTGCATCCGCGATGCGCTTTTCACCCCCACCTTCTGCAACAAGGATCTTCTCGATTCGTCTTGAGCGTGCACGAAGAGCTTCTGTGACGGGTAGGACCCCGAAGATGATGCCCGAACTTTGCGGACTCTCGCGGCGGAACGTCTCTTTGCGCGGTGGCTTGGAGCCCGATCGACCCGATGTGAACGGTCGCTTCCCTGTCCTTTCTTTCTGATTCTTCATTCTCAAATCAAAAACTCACAAAACTCTTGACCCGCATCAAAGCACATTGCAAACTGTGAATGGATTCGTTTTAGTCGGCCCCCGACTCGGTTATTTAATCACTTATCCCTGGCTTAAAGAAATTCAATCGATTCGAGATGCTCATCCCATCGAGTGACTTTTGAATCGGCTTTCAGATTTAGGAGATACCAGTCCCAATGAAGCTTTTCACCGTCGAAGAGGCGAACTCATTGATTCCTGTAGTGCGACCCATGCTTTCACGGATCAGGGACCTCTATGCCTCAATGGACGACTTTCGGCCGGGGGCAAGGGCGGCGGCCTCGGCTGCCGAGGTCGGTGGGGGCGGCATGCCGGGGGGTTCCGAATACGTCAGGATCCTCTACGACGTGGGCAAACTCACCGCAAAGATCGGGGATTTGGGTATTCAATTGAAGGACTATTCGCGCGGACTCATCGATTTTCCCTGCATGAAAGGCGAGCGGGTGATTCTTTTATGCTGGCAACTCGGTGAGGATGATGCCATCGCCTGGTGGCATGAAGTAGACGCAGGGTTCGCCGGCCGGAAGCCTCTCTGATAAGCCAAATCCAAACTTGTTTAACTCGTTAAAAGAATCTCCGATTTGGTTGATTGGCAAAAACTTTGTTCAACTCCAATTTATACAGCAGTTACGGTTGACGGTCTAAAGTTGGCTTTGATATTATCCTCGCCAAGTCGGGGTCAATCGTCGACCCTGGATTCCTCGGTAGGTTTAAACCGGCTTAAATCAAAGCCAACTCTGACTCTTTTTCAACCATGAAATGTTCCGTCTGTAACCGCACACTCCCACTGAGCCTCTCGATATGTCCGAGCTGTGGAACCATGAAAAATGATTCCGTACGCGAGGAGTTACAAGAAAAAATCTCAGCGGTCTCGCAGTCACTCGCGGTCGGAACATCTGTCAGAGTAAACAAGCATCCCCTTCAATCAATTCCAACGGTGAGATCCTCAGCGACAAGCACAGTCCGTGTCGTTGGTGAAATCGGCAATGGAACTGCCACACAAACAAAGATGTCAAAGCACACCAGTCAAACCGTCGTAGGTTTCCAAAGCAAGACTCAGGCGATTCCAGAGTGGCGACTGCAGATTCAAAACGCAGTCAGAAGAAGGAGAGAGTCATCACCAGGTTCTGCGGGTCCAGTCGAAAGAAGCAGGCCCTATCTCACCGAAGCTGCACCGGTGGTGCCTACAACCGAAACACCCGCCAAGGAAGTTCCATCCGTTAGAACCTCTTTGCGCAATCCCGAGGTGATTCTCGGCGCAATGCAGAGACTCAACGAATCACGCGATAAATTCGAGCTTTTCAGCGGTGGTCAGGCCACTTCCGAGAGCACTCCGAGCCCCTCGGCCGACCGAAACTTCCCCATTGCAGTGCCGGCGCCGCAGGATGTCGCAATCGATGAACCATCGATACTCGACGAGGACATCTTGGAGATACACACCACGGCTGACGGACCAGGAGTGCGCGCTGAGGATGTAATCAGCGAGGCAATCGAAATTGAAGACCTCGTCATCGATGATCTGGTCATTGAAGAGGAGATGTTGGAGGAGCCACTGCAGACTGCGACAAGCTTCGCTACGCAGGAAATTGAACCAGTTGAAGTATCCACTGAAGAGAGTGTCACCACTTCGCTCCCGCTATTTGAATTCGCGACCGAGCAGACCGCAGAGGTCGATGTGCTAGAGGTTGAGCAAATCGACGATGTCGCTGAGGCATCTCGAGATGAAGAGCTATTCGAAGTCAATGATGAAGTGGACGAGGACGAGTGGGAATATATCGACGACGAAAACGCCCTTGACGATGAGGTCGTGTTCCTCGATGACGAAGAGGTTGAGATGGAAAATGCTTCGCCTGCTCCAAGGCTCATCTCCTTTGTCGATGACTTTGAGGGCGAAGTACTTGAACAGGAAAGTCAGGAAGAGGAGCTGGAATTCGAGCAGGACGGCGAGGAAGTTGCACCCATGGCTCTCAGATTCAACGCGGGACTTATCGATATGTTCCTTGGGGCATTCGGTTCGATCTTCCTCGTTGCGCCATTCATAGTTTCTGGCGGGGCTTCAATGAGTGGGGCGGGCGTCGTCGCCTTCTTTGTCACATTGGCAGTTGTACTCTGGGTCTACATGACGGCGATGATCGGTTTCACCGGACGGACGGTCGGAATGAGAGTATTCTCGCTCGAAGTCATAGATATGGAAGAAAGCGAGTATCCGTCATTCACCCAGGCGGCGCTCAGTTCATCGATCTACATTGCGACCCTGGCCCTCGGCGGCATCGGATACGTCACTGCCCTATTCAATCCCGAGAAGCGGGCTCTTCACGACCTGCTCTCTGGTACAGTTGTCGTCCGCGAGTATTAGAATGGAAAGGGGCAGTAAACAAGCGCCCCATCCGTCGCGGTGAACAATCAAAACCTGGAACAACTCTCTGCCGAACTCGACTCTGCACTCCGCGGACGAAGGTTCGGCAGATTTTATTCTGTCGCACCGCTGACATTCATCACCGACCTCCACCTGCCTTCAAAACTACTGCTCGCTATCTCGGCTGACCCCATTGCGCCTCGGATACACCTGACCAACCGTCGACTCAGAGATGTCGAAAAGGCCGCGGATAAGTCGTCAGTCTTCGCAGCAAGCCTGCGGCGCCTGCTACAGGGTATGGAGCTTTTATCGATTTCGAAATATGCCAATGACAGAGTGCTCGAACTCACGGGCCGAACTCCTAATGATGACGATAGAGAGTCGACGAGGACATTGATTGTCCAGCTGACGGGAAGGTCTGCGAACCTTTTCATCGTTAATGAGGATCGAATCATCATCGACCGTCTTCGTGAGACAACGGGCGAGGGCCAGTCAATCGGCCAAGCATATCTTCCGCCCGAGACCGAGGCCGTCCGCAACGACCGAGGACGAGAGGTCGAATTAAAAGTCGGCGAGACGGTCTCTCAAGCACTCGACCGACTTCACACAGCAGAGGAATCCAGAGCCGCCATTGCAAAAAAAGCTGCCGAGGCTCGCAAGTCGATACAGAGAGGGTTGAAGCGAGCACGCACGTTGCTGGAAAATCTGAGGTGTGACCTCGGCGGGCACGGCGAACCCGAGAT
>CAXRBW010000178.1:0-2980 GCA_964228775.1 Pyrinomonadaceae bacterium
TGCAGTCTTAACCATAAGCGACCTTTTGAAGTCTTTTAAAGGAGCCGAATTATGGGCGCAGGAGTCATGAAAGCAGAGGTTAGATATGGGGGTGATGAGTTCATGGTTGGAACCTCCCAAAGTGGCAATTCAATAGTCATGGACACCAAGGGGGACCGAAAGAGCGCCCCAACTCCGATGGAGCTTCTTCTGCTCGCCGCCGCAGGGTGCACAATGGTCGATGTCGTCTCGATCATGGAAAAGAAACGCCAGGAAATCGTCGAGTACCGCATCGAGGTCATAGGTGATAGGCGCGATGAACACCCAAGAAGCTTTACCAAGATGCATCTCAACCATATAGTCAAAGGTCGCAACATCAATCTCAGGGGACTTGAAGACGCGATAAAGCTTTCTGACGAAAAGTATTGTTCAGTGGCCGCCACTCTGAGACCCGGATGTGAGATTGAAACCTCCTATGAGGTCATCGAGGTTGAATAGAAGACGCTGAGTTCCTGTCGAAATCTCTATTCCTGATTTTATCGTTCAATGAAAGACGCCCTCTCACCCGAAGAAATCGAACTCCGCAAGAAGCATCGAGTCCTCGACCGCTTGAAGGACCGACTTGCCGACCGTGAGGAGGAGTTCGCCGACCTACGTGGCGCGCTCGAGCGATTCGATGCACGGTACACTCAGGAGGTGGCGCGTTTCTACGCCGAATTCGATGAGATTGAGGCCCAAATTGCAGAAGAAGAAGCCAAGCTCGTTCCTGACGACGAGGAGATAAAGAAGCGCGCGGAGGAACTTCGGCGAAAGGCGGAGGAATCGGCCGCGGGAATCGAAGAAACCACACAGCTTGGAGACAAATTCAATCCAACCCCTGAGGCAAAGAAGGCCTATCACAATCTCGCCCGTATCATCCATCCCGACCTTGCGCTTGATGACTCGGAAAAGCAGCGCCGTCACAGCATCATGGCGAGATTGAATGAAGCCTATGCCACCGGCAACCAAAAGATGCTCGATCAACTGGTCGATGAATTCAGGGATGCGCCCGAACTGATAGTGGGCGATGCAGTCTCGGACAAGCTAATTCGTGCGATTCGACAGATCTTTCAAGTGCAGAAGCGACTAAGGGAGATACGCATCGAGACCCGCACGCTACGGGACTCTGAAAACTTTTCTCTTTGGGAGAAGGTCGAAGCAGAGCTAGCCGAGGGCCGGGACCTTTTGGGGCAAATGGGAAGTCGGGCAAAATCCCACATCTCAAAATCGAAGCGGAGACTGCAAACGCTGAAGAACCTCAATGTCGCGCAAGAGGACTATGTCCGTGAACAATTCGGTATGGACATTAACGACTTCAGAAATTAGGTCGTAAGTCTCAAGCCACACTTCCCGCCACAAACCCTGAACTCCAAGCCCATTGAAAGTTGTAACCGCCGAGCCAACCAGTGACATCAACCACCTCGCCGATGAAATAGAGACCCGCGACCTTGGATGATTCCATTGTTTTCGATGACAGCTCTGAGGTGTCGACACCACCTAATGTGACTTCGGCCTTGTCGTAGCCTTCGGTTCCTCCGAATTGCACTCTCCAATGCTTTAAGGTCTCGCAGACCGTCTCAATCTCACTTTTGCTCAATTGAGCCATCTGCCTATTTGTAAAAAAGCGCGTGGTGAATTCCTCGGAAAGTCTCTTTGGTAAGAAAGATGAAAGGAAGTTCTCGAGCATTCGCTTATCCTGCTTTCCCTCTGAGATGGAGTGGGCTAAATCGATGTCGGGAAGCAGGTCTATCGACACGGATTGTTCGGGCTTCCAATAGTTTGAAATTTGTAGGATGGCAGGACCAGAGAGACCTCGATGAGTGAAGAGGATGTTCTCTCGAAAAGACTTACCTTCTGTTGATACCTCGGCATCAACAGAGATACCGGCAAGTTCGCTGAATCCTCCGGCGTCGAACGTAAGTGGCACTAGTGAAGGTCTTGTGTGGACAATTGAGTGTCCGAATTGCCGAGCGACATCATAACCGAACGAGCTTGCCCCCACCTTCGGAAAAGAAAGTCCACCCGTTGCAATGACTAGACTTTCGCATTGAATGGTTTCTGAGGCTGTCGATACTGTAAATAGCACATCATGTCGGACCGATTTTACTTCGGTGCCCGTGATGATTTTCACTCCGACCTTTCTGCATTCGTCGAGCAGCATCGAGACGATTTCGCGGGAGCTGGTTCGACAGAACAATTGACCGAGAGTCTTCTCGTAGAACGCAATTCCATGGTCTCTGACAAGTGCGATGAAGTCGTCTGGCGTGTATTGGCTCAAAGCTGACTTGGCGAAGTGCGGATTACTTGAGATGAAGTTCTCAGCCTTGACCGTCCGATTGGTGAAATTGCACCTTCCGCCTCCCGAGATGACGATTTTTCGCCCGACCTCTTGGTTATGTTCAATGATGATTACGGATCTTCCCCTGCGACCCGCATGAATTCCGCAGAACAGACCAGCAGCACCTGCTCCGATGATGACTACATCGACTTTGCGCATCAAAGATATGTCTCGGCGACTATTTTGGAGTGATGTCGCACGTGACCGATGAGAATGCAGGCAATGGCTCTGACGGTAATCTCGGACCCATTGGCATTACCCGACCGAGTCTCCGTCGACGGCGGAAGGTTCTTGAAAAAGACAATAGTGCTTTTCCTAAGCGTCATCAGTTCATCAACGAGCTCCGAAACGCTGAGGTGCGTGAAGTCTGCAGCCTCGACATAGGCATCTTGGTCATAACCTGGCAGCGCCGTCGGATCTCCTTTGGAAAATCTCAGTGCCCGGTAGGCATAGACCCTTTCGGTATCGATGAGATGGCTTAGCACGCCCTTTACAGTCCATTTTCCAGGCTCATAACTATGGTCACCTAGATTCTCAGGTACGCGCCTCCAAAATTGTTCAATCTCAACAATCTGATTCGTCAGCGCAGACACCATTTCGGTTTCTGTCACCAAGGACACGTAT
>CAXRBW010000179.1:0-6805 GCA_964228775.1 Pyrinomonadaceae bacterium
GTGCATACGGGCCAACATTATGATGAGTCGATGTCGGGTTCTTTCTTCGAGGATCTCGCCATACGACCGCCGGACTTCAATCTCGAGGTCGGCTCCGCGTCACATGCGGTGCAAACGGCGAAGATAATGTTGGAATTCGAGAAGGTAGTAACTCAAGAGCGGCCTGATTGGGTACTCGTGGTGGGCGACGTTAATTCAACCTTGGCCTGCACATTGGTCGCGGTCAAACTTGGAATAAAGACCGCCCATGTCGAAGCAGGACTTAGGTCATTCGACCGCTCGATGCCCGAGGAGATAAATAGGATACTCACCGATTCGATTGCCGATCTTCTCCTAACGACCTCTGATGATGCGGATGAGAATCTTCTGCGAGAAGGTATCTCGCCCTCAAAAATAAAATTTGTCGGTAACGTGATGATTGATTCACTGTTGTTCAACCTCGAGCGTGCACGCGAGTTGGGCATTGCAGGGTCAATGGGATTGCAGCGCGATGATTTCGCGGTTGCTACTCTCCACCGTCCTTCAAATGTCGATGATCCGACTACGCTTGAAGGAATCATCACCGCCCTCAGATCGATAAGTGAGAAATTGCCCGTGATCTTCCCGGTTCATCCCAGAACGAAGGCTTCGATGGACAGAATAGGACTCACTTCCGAAATACCTGACTCCATCAGATTGGTCGAACCTCTGGGCTATCTCGAATTTCTGAGTCTTTATTCTGAAGCCCGACTTGTTCTGACCGATTCAGGGGGGTTACAGGAAGAGACCACCGCGCTCGGCATTCCATGCCTCACATTAAGGGAGAACACGGAACGCCCAATCACCGTCGAACTCGGAACAAATAAGGTCGTCGGTACGAGACCCGAGGACATTCTCTCGTCCGCAACCCCGATCATTGATGGCTCATCGAAAAAAGCGGGACAAGTGCCACCGCTCTGGGACGGCAAATCCGCAGAGAGAATCTGCGATGCCTTGCTAGCCGAATGAAGTGAAAGAAAAGATGTTATCGGAGAGACAGAAAGGAGGGCTTCGGAGCCCTCCTTATTTATTCAATCGTTAAACGGACGATATCGACTTCAAACTCTAACGCAGGGCCTCGGCGGTCTCTCTGCAGTCCATCCTGCGAGGACCTCTGGCCCATTACATCGTCTTCGCCGCTTCTGCCTGAAGTTTTTCAGTTTGGTAATGGGTTGTAAGTGCATTGACGAATTCATCAAGACCACCCTCTAAAACTTGGTCGAGTTGATAGACAGTCAAACCAATTCTGTGATCTGAGACGCGATTTTCTTTGAAATTGTAGGTACGTATCTTCTCGGATCTGTCACCACTTCCAACCTGGGATTTGCGCTCGGCTGACATCGCATCGTGTTGCTTCTGTTCCTCGATTTCCTGCAGTCGAGCCCGTAGAACGCGCATTGCCTTCTCACGATTCTTGATCTGCGATTTTTCGTCCTGCATGGAAACCACGACGCCGGTCGGAAGGTGGGTGATACGCACTGCCGAATAGGTAGTGTTGACCGATTGCCCACCCGGTCCCGACGAACAGAAGGTGTCGATACGGAGATCGTTCTGGTTTATTTGAACATCGACTTCCTCCGCCTCAGGTAGAACTGCGACCGTTATCGCCGAAGTGTGGATGCGTCCCTGCGTTTCGGTTGCGGGCACACGCTGAACACGGTGCACGCCCGACTCATATCGCATCTTGGAATAAACTCGATCTCCCTCGATGACGACCTGCGCCTCCTTAATCCCGCCGACTCCCGTGTCCGATGCCTCGAGAATCTCAAATTTCCAGCCCTGACGCTCTGCGTATCGTTGATACATCCTCAGCACCTCGGCTGCGAAGAGTGTCGCCTCGTCACCGCCAGTGCCGGCGCGAATTTCCATAATGACGTTCTTCTCGTCGTTCGGGTCCTTTGGCAGAAGCAGAACCTTCAGTTCTTCTTCTGCGCCGGGAAGCCTCTCTTCGATGGCAGATATCTCGAGTTGGGCCATCGATTTCATCTCCTCGTCGTCACTTGCCTCGAGAAGTTCCTTTGCGCCCGTCAGCTCTTCTCTCATCCGCTTGACCTCTCGGTACTTTTCGACGATTTCAGAGAGGCTGCGGTGTTGCTTCATGGCCTTTGCATACACCTTCATATCGGACATGATCTCGGGAGAGGAAATCTGTTCCGTCAGTTCTTCGTATGACTTCTCAATCTGTTCAAGTTTTTCCAGCATAGTAAAACCTCACACCGCCGATGTTTCGAATTTCAGCGACTCGTCGAGGGCACGTATAGCAACTTCGAGTTGCTCGTCATCGGGCTCTTGCGTCGTGATGTCCTGTAACCACAGGCCCGGACGGGTCATCATCTTGAAGAAAGCACCCGACTCCTTCTTGGCAGCGTATCTGATGACCTCGTAAGAGAGACCCGCGACAAGTGGCATCAATGCGATGCGGACAACCAGATTAAGCCACATCGCACTGAAGTTGATGACCGAGAACAGTACGATTGAAACAATCATGACGACCATCAGAAACGACGTGCCGCATCTGGGATGCTGTCGCCTCTGGACAGCGGCATTTGGAACCGTCAGCTCAAGCCCCGCCTCCCATGCATAAACGGTCTTGTGTTCTGCTCCGTGATATTCGAAGACGCGTCTGATGTCTTTCAGCATTGAGGCGCTGTAAATCATGATGACAAAAAAGACTGTCCTGATGAGTCCATCGACTAGATTGAAGGCAACCCAAAGCTTGAAAGATGGCAGATCGACCCGAAGAACATAGGCCTTGAGTTGTTCGAGCCATCCCGACTCGGGTGAGAGTTGCGGGAAAGCGGCGAGACCCGCCCAGATAAAAATCAAATTGGTCAGAACGAGTGGTGCGACGATGAATAACATCACGTTTATGACCAATGCCGAGACTATAGAAAGCACGGGCCCGGCCTGACTCTGATTCCGCGACGCTTTTCCACCCTTATCTTCCTCGGGAAGATCATCTTCGAAAACCTTCGCTGAAAAATTCAGAGCTTTGACGCCGAGTGCCATCGATTGGATGAGGATCGCTCCGCCTCGCAGGATTGGAAGGTTGAGCCACTTATATCTGTCACTCCATTTCGCTAGGCGTCCACCAGTCGTGACTATCGACCCGTCGCGCTTTCGGCACGCTACCGCGTATGCGCCCGGTGTCCGCATCATCACGCCCTCCATGACAGCCTGCCCGCCGACAATCAAGTCTTTTTGGGAGGCTATTACACCTGCTAAGTATCTTTTGAACCAAAGTTTGAACATCTCACTACCTTTATATCTGGCCTACCCTTGGACGCTAAAAATACAAAAGCGCCGAATCTTTGTTTCGCGAACCCCCTTCGTGTCACCACGGCATGGAGGGAACTCACGCGAATCAGATTCGGCGCTTCTTGAAATTGCTAATGCTGTACTCGAATGCTACCCATCAGGGGTTTCGGCTCAGCTGCGCTGGTAACGCTTCTTGAATCTATCGACACGACCCGCTGTATCAACCAGCTTTTGCTTGCCGGTAAAGAAGGGGTGGCAATCCGAACAGATTTCGATGTGAAGATCGTCCTTCATCGTCGATTTCGTCTCGAACTTATTACCGCAGGCGCACACAACGGAAATCGCCTCGTATTTGGGATGAATCTCAGGTTTCATTTATTCAAGGGTCTCCTTGATTGGAAAGAATTCGCCTTTAAGAGCAAACGACAATGATAGTTCTTAGGGCCGAGAAAGGTCAAGATTAAGGATTACAGTGCTTTGCGAGCCCCTAGGAGCTCCTCAAGTCGCTGCTTACCTATCCCGTAGAAGGCTTTGAGTTTAGCAAAATCCTCGACAGCCCGAACCCGATGTCCCCGAGCCAAACCGGCTACCGCCGCAATCATATTGTTCTTTGGCGTATGTTCAGACGAAATGAATTCAAAGACGGAAGTTTCATAGCCCTCCGAGCCGAGGAGAAGTGCCCTCATGGAATCGGTGACCGATTCTGCCTCACGCTCGAGAAGAGTTCCATGGCCGAGCATTCCTCGAAGGGATTCAGGAACAGTTATTTGTGGTCGTATCTCTTTGTGACAGCATGGCGCAGTGACGATCAAAGAGGCGCCACCCTCGATGCCTTTGAAAATTGCATCGTCAGTCGCCGTGTCGCAGGCATGAAGTGCTATCAGCACATCGACCTTGCCGACATCGGATGATTCGATTGTTCCGGCCCTGAACCGAAGACCATCGAAATCGCAGCTAACTGCGATTTCATTGCAGGCATCGACTAATGACTCCCGCACCTCGACGCCGAACATCTTCACGGCCTTGCCGAGTTTTTCGGTGAGATGCTCATATATTGCGAACGTCAGATAGCCCTTGCCGCAACCCATGTCCGCTACGACGATTTCTTCTTTCGACAAAAGGTCGGATTTCGAGAGAAGGGAATCAAGCGTTTCGATGAATCTGTTGATCTGTCTCCATTTGTCCCTTTGATTCGCGCGCACATCGCCGTTTTGAGTGGTGATGCCGAGTGCTTCAAGGTATGAAGACTTCGGATTGACGGTGGATTGCTTTTCTCTGTCGTGAGATAGCGAGGACGGCTTTTTGGTTGCGGTAGATTTTGAAAGCCGCGAACTTCCTTTTTTGTTCGCCTCTAATTGTACGTCCGATGCTGAAGTGAACAGGTGTGCTGAGAGGAAGAGCGTGCCGATTAGGGAATCGATTTCTTTGACCGCCTCGGCGCCAGTGAAGTTCTTGGTGGTTTCCCGAGCCTCCTCCCTGAAGCGAAACTGCAGAAACACACCCTTTTTTGTCTCGACGGGACGGACAATCAACTTCTTGAACCGATCACCCATCGGCTTGCCGAGCGTGAGCCGAATGAAGGAGCCGTCTTTCAGGCTCTCCTCAATCATTGACAGAAAATGTTGTGTGTTTTCGGAACTCATGCTCCGAGTGACTTAGCGGAAAGTCAGTCGACGAACTGCACGTCGACCTTGTTCTTGATGATGCCCGCATCAAAGCCTTCCTGCAACAACCTTTTGACACCCTCACGTCCACGGTCGCCGTAGTCAAGCGTTAAGTCGTTCACCCACATGCCGACGAATCTATCGGCGAGTTCTACGGGCATGTCACGAGCGAACTGCATGGCATACTCAAGCGCGTCTTCACGATTCTCGAGCGAAAATTGGATGCTGCGGTGGAGGTGTTTCGAAACCTCCCTCATCAGATCCTCGCCAAGAGATCTCTTGATGACGTTGCCACCCATCGGGAGCGGCAGACCTGTTTTCTCGAACCACCATTCGCCGAGATCGATTACTTTTTTGAGGCCCTTCTGCTGGTAGAAAAGCTGGCCCTCATGAATTAAAAGCCCAGCATCGACCCTGCCCGCCGTCACCTCATCGATTATTTGGTCGAACGGCACGACGACGTACTTGAAGTCTTGATTGAAGATCCGAAGAGCCAAAAAAGCACTGGTCAGCTCGCCAGGAATCGCGATTTTGAGATTCGGTATGTCTTCAGGTGAGTAGACCTCTTTTGAGACAACGATTGGGCCGTATTTGTCACCGATGCTCGCGCCGTGTGGCAGAAGCGCGTACTTGTCAGCAATGTAGGCGTAGGCGTGAAAGCTGACGGCGGTAACGTCGAAAATCTCGTTGTGCGCGTCTTCGTTAAGGGACTGAATGTCCTTCAAGGTGTGCTCGAATCTCAGACCCTCTGTCTCCAGCTTGTTGGTGGCAAGGCCGTAGAACATAAATGCGTCGTCCGAGTCGGGCGAGTGGGCAACAGAGATTGTTCGTATTTCTGAACTGCTAGACATAATGAATCAATAAATCAGGACGCACAGACGCCGATTCAGCGCATGCGTGAAACTTCCATAATACTTTCTCGAGGGGCTTTAGTAAACCTTAGAAATCTTTCAATCGCCTACGAGGAATGCGGTGAGTCGCCAGCTTCCATTGATTTTTTCAAAGCTCGCACGGAAATCAATCGGACTGCGAAGAAACTTTGAGCTCACAAAACCAGTTTGACCGCCCAGCGTTCTGACGTACATCCAACCATAATGAGGACGCATCTCCTCACCTGTTTTCACAGGTCCCTTGTATTCGGGTTCAGCTGTCACCACATTGTAAGAAAGTCGGGTGATGACTGTGCTCTCAAGCGAGGGTTGTTCACGAAGGGCAACAGCATTGCCGAATATCATGTAGTGTTCGAAAATCTCGAGATCGTTTGGCCAGAAGACGAAACTGTACGGAGCGACAAAAGTCTTGTTGGGTGCGCCAGCCGAAAAGCCGCCGCCATTGGTCATGACTTTCAGCATCTCATCCCAAAAATCACTTTGCGGATTGTTGATTTTCCAGCTGTTTTGAAAATTCTCAATACCGTCGTCCCCGCCGTATCCATTTATTACCTTTGGATCGGTGACGCTGAGTATGAAGGCACCATCTTTTCTTTGAAGCGCCGCAATGTACTTGGTGCGAAATTCTAAAAATGATTTGTCCGAGGGTCCTTCATCGACGAATTTTACGAACCGCTCCTGCCCGAGACCGTTGCTGGCTCCGGTAAAAAGCAGAATCGAAAGAAGGAAAGCTATTCTCACTCCGCTTGAGGGACCTCTTCGCCCGTCCACTGCGTTTTTCTCTCATGTGGAATGTCGAATTGGTCGAGAATTCTGAAACAGAGATGGTCGACAAGTTCCGCTATCGACTTAGGTCTGTGATAGAAGCCGGGGCTTGCGGGCATAATCCGTGCACCCGCGTGACTGAGTCGAAGCATGTGTTCGAGATGGATCGCGTTGTACTGGGTCTCACGTGGAACCTGCCCCAACTGTCGG
>CAXRBW010000180.1:0-3971 GCA_964228775.1 Pyrinomonadaceae bacterium
CTCGGGAACGCCAATCCAGAGGCCAGCCTGCCGGGTGAATACATTGTTAAGGAACCCAGCAAAAGTTTTCTCGATTACGAGGAAAAATATGCGGGGACTGGCACCAATGAATTCGTTGTGCCCTCACCGATTTCATCAGAACTTGCCGAAGCAATCCGAAGTCTCGCAAAAACTGCGTTCATGGCAGTCGACGGCGCGGGACTTTCAAGAGTCGATTTCTTTCTGACAAATGACGGAAAGCTTCTTGTTAATGAAATCAACACGATGCCCGGCCTTACCGATTCCTCAGGTTTTCCCAAGATGTGGGCTGAATCAGGGCGCACGATGAACGATGTTGTAGTTCGCCTTGTTGAGCTGGCTCTTGAGCGTTACGCTGATAAGAGGCGCAACAAAACGACTTTGTAGTTCAACGTGAAAAATATCCGGTACGCGATCTGACGGAGACATTCGGTCGAGCCACCTTGACCTCGAGCTTCACCCAGCGCCCTCGTTCTGATTTTCCTTCCGGTTGATAGGCCAACGTGTACTGACTACCGATTTCCGCTACGACTGATTTAAATGACTCTCTCAAGCGAGCACCACCGGGATTACTGAAAAAAAGACCACCTGTCTTTTCTGCGAAACTCTTTAGTGCTGCTCGACTCCGCATCTGGTCAGTCGATGACTGGAAGGAATCTGCACCACCACCGGCGATGTCCACGGTGTAGATTGCCACGTTCGCATTTGAGGCAAATCTTATTGCCTTTTCGGTTGAAGCCGAGCTGTAAGTGTCGGCCCCGTCCGAGAGTACGATAATCGCCCTTCTGTTTTCAGGCCTTACTGAGATAGCTTTAGTGGCCTCGATGATGCCATCGTTGAGTACTGTCATACCCTCCGCGCGTACGTCGAAAAGACGATCGGTGACATCGCTGTCATTAGAGAATGCCTTTACATTTCTGACTGTAGTATCAAATGTGTAAATCGCGACAAAGTCTCCGTCTCGGATACCATCCAAGAAAGCAATTGCCGCGGAACGGGCGAGATCAATTCGCGTTCCCATGCTGCCCGATGAATCCAGCAGAATAACTGCAGCGAATGGGGCACTGCTGTTTTCGAATGAGGTTATGTTTTGCACCACTCCGTTTTCAAGAACGGTGAATACCTCTTTCCTTAGATTTGAGAGGGGGACTCCGCCATTAGTGACGGTTGCATTGATCACAACTAGCGGAGAATCTACGAAAATAGTTTCTTCTGCATCCTGAGCTTGCGCCGGAAGGGCGAGAAAAGCCAAAAAGAGTAAGAATGGGAAAAAGGAAATCAGTGGTGATTTAAGTATGAGGGCGGAGGGTGACATTACACATTACTGATTACCATTGAATTCTTCAGGGGTTTTCCCAGTCACTGCCATCAGGAGTCTAACAAGGAATTCCTCCTCAGCTATTCCAGAACTCGTCAAAACATTCCACTCCGATTGAAAACCAATCTCGGACCGACCTTCAATCTTTGCAGTAACGGTGACTGTATTTTGCATTCCATCAAGGGAGAGCACCTCGATCGTTAACGAATAGCGTCCCCTGGTCCAAGATATATCGCTGCCTTCAATCCGCGCATACCGGCCAAGTTCATTTTTGGTGATGACGGCACCCTTGGCGAATATGAAAGGCTGAGTGACGAGAAGCCCTGATTCGGCCCGAGTCGACCGTTCATCGAGAATAATCTTCATTTCGGAGAGAACCTCCCCGATTTGCTGTATCAACACATCCCGACGTGCGTTAAATCGCATCGGATTGGGCAATGGTTGACGGGTCGCTGTTTTCCCTGCACCGAAACTCCAGGAGCGGGAGACTTCGCTGCCCTTGTCGGTGGTGCGGGTGGATTCCTTCTGAATTTTCTGGTTCTGAGAATCAACACCCTTTTGGCCAAGTACAACCGAACATAGGGGGGTCAAAGCTATGAGGAGGGATACTAAGAGTTTATTCATATTGCTCAATCGGACATTGGGCTTAATTAAGGAAGTTTCTGTTTCCGGAGAATCCTTAAATGCAGATGCTTTAGCACGTTATGGTATGCCGAGAAATAGGCAATGGCCAACCCACGGAAGCCGTCCAGAAAACCGAGCCTTAGGACAAATAGGCCCAGAAAGGTTGCTGGCCCCGCGACGATTGCGTGAAGAAGAGTGGTCCTTCTCCCTTGACGCTGCATCTCAGAGGCACCGAGTGGTGCGTATCGATCCCTAATCATGTGGCGATGATCCTCGAGGGAGTCTATGCTTCGATGAATCATCGGATTCTGGAGGGAACCAACATTGCCGTCCGAAACCTTAAAAGATTCGTGGACGACACGGTCAAGCCATTCGCCCTTTCGCCTATCAAAGAGTCGAGTCTGCCAATCTGGATACCAGCCTGAGAAGCGGATGAATTTGCCCAGATAGATATTCTTGCGGGGAATCCTGAAGGCTGAGAAGTAGGTATCGTCGCTTAGGCGCCCTCGAATCTCCGCCGCGAGTTCGGCCGAAATCTCCTCGTCGGCATCAATACTTAGAATCCAATCGTTCGCAGCAAGATCAGTTGCGATTTGTTTCTGCTTCGCGAAGCCGTTCCAAGGCAACTCGATGACTCGCGCACCAAGCGCAACCGCAATATCACGGGTTTTGTCAGTGCTGCCAGAATCGACGAGTAAAACTTCATCAGCGAAGAGGACCGATTTAATAGCGGTTCCAATCTTGGCCTCTTCATCCCTCGCGATAATTACGGCGGAAAGCTTCATTCGATATGATCTTATGGCCGCGTGGGACCGAACTACTTATTGGTTCCAAGGTCTATATTGTTTTTCGACATTACCGTTGCGGTAGCACGTTGAAGTTCGGCCAAAGCCTTACTGTAGTCAGTCTCGGCCCTTATTTCTGCGTTCCTAGCATTTGCGAGTGAATTCTCTCTTTGAAAGAGTAGAAACTGCGTAGACCTTCCAACGTCGAGCAACTTACGCTCACCTTCAAGTTGAATCTCTGCGCTCTCGCGACCCCTTCTTGCCGCGACAAGCCTCTGTCGCGATGATTCAAGACCCGCGACGGCATTTCTCACCTCAGCAACCACGGTTTGCTCCTGAAGTCTAACTTGGGCAACGGCCTGGCTGGTCTGAACTTCTGCAGTGGCGAGATCCGCCTTCGCAGATCGATTTCCGATTGGAAGTCCGATAGTCAAGCCGAAGACCAAGGAACGGGTTTTTCCATCACCCAGATTACTAAGTGATTGGCCGTAGCCGCCGATGAATTGACTTGGAACACTTCCAGCTGCCCCCACGAGCGTTCCTGAAAGACCGATTAGGTTATAGGAACTTGAGAGGTCCACCTGCGGACGCGTCTGATTCTGAGCATACTGCCTATTTATGTCGGCAATTGCCACCTGATGACGAAGCCTTACGAGTTCCGGTCGATTTGCAACTGCGTCTCGAATTGCAGCGGCCTCATCGACTGAGTCTGTCCCAGGCGGTGTCGGGCGATCGGTTGGAACTATTCGAGCAGTCCAGAGATCAGATTGAGGCCCACTCGAAAGAAGATTTCGGAGAGCATTCTCAGCCACTATGACCTGTTGGTTTGCGGCAATGAGATCACTCTCGCGATTCGAAAGTTCGGTTTCGATTTCCGCCTTTTGAAGGGGTGCCGCACTGCCTGCGTTGATTCGTGCTTCAGTGATGCGCAGGCTTTCTTTCGCGAGATTGAGGTTGGCGGTTTTGTTTTGAACGTCGCGTAGCGCAAATACGAGATCCCAATAGGCCCGTTGGACTTGGGTAACTACGTCCGAGACGGTCTT
This sequence comes from Pyrinomonadaceae bacterium, assembly GCA_964228775.1. Taxonomy (GTDB): domain Bacteria; phylum Acidobacteriota; class Blastocatellia; order Pyrinomonadales; family Pyrinomonadaceae; genus CAXRBW01. Next base: position 3,789 of record CAXRBW010000180.1, read on the forward strand.
GGCAAGGTCGGAGTCGCTCTGATCGATTCTCTTGCGTTGGATTCGTATCTGTTGCCTTTGGGCATCGATTGCAAAATTTTTAAAAAGCGGTTGATTGTAACTGATACCAAGAGTACTGCTGAAGGTTGGATTGAGTTGAGAAAATCGTGAGCTCGTCGTGTTCTTTCCATTGTTGAATGAAAC
>CAXRBW010000181.1:0-6080 GCA_964228775.1 Pyrinomonadaceae bacterium
TCCAGACGTCTACGCGGCAGCAGTGGCCATCGTCGCCCCTTCGAACCTCGAGACGCTACTCGAATCAATCCCGCCTTACTGGGAGAGTTTCAGGACAGTCTTCTATACACGAATGGGAGATCCCCGCAATGCGGAAGGTAAGGCGCAGATGAAGCGTCAGTCACCTGTCTTCTCGGCAGATAAAATCAAGACGCCACTAATGGTGGTCCAGGGGGCCAACGATCCACGCGTCAACAAGCGTGAATCAGACCAGATTGTCATCGCCCTGCGCGACCGAAAGTTCCCTGTCGAATACATCGTGGCTCCTGATGAGGGTCATGGCTTTGCACGACCCGTCAACAACATGGCGATGCTTGCGGCTGCCGAAAAGTTCCTCGCGAGGCACTTGGGTGGCAGATACCAGGAATCGATGACCGAGGCCGTTGCAAAGCGACTCGGTGAAATCACCGTTGATCCTAAATCAGTTGTACTTGAGAAATCGGCAAAAGACTCGACTGAGGCTCCTGCAGCGGATCTCTCTGGCAAATGGATCATCACGCTTGACGCTGGCGGTCAGCAGATTCTCATCGAAACCGAAATAAAACAGGAAAACGGCAGCCTGACCGGCTCTCTTCTATCGATGTTTGGTGGCGGCTCAATCAAGCAAGGTGTTATTCGTGGCACGCTTGTGTCAATGAACGCAATCATCGAAGCTCAAGGGCAACAGGTCCCCCTTCTGATAGAGGGAAAATTGGATGGCGCAAATATGTCAGGCACCAGATCTGGTGGCGGCATGCCGACGCTTCCTTTCACGGCCGCAAGGGCGAAGTGAGGAGACCGATGTAGTCAAAAAAGGCCGGGCGCAAGCCCGGACTTTGCTTTCCTCTATCGACTAGCTAATTGGAGAGAAGCTGTTTTCGAAACATCCGATAGGAATAGATTGCCGGGATGATGGTGACCGCTGCTGTTACAGCGCCGAAAACGATGAAGGCACTTCTTGATTCCAAAAGTAGACTTGCGACTGCTTGTACGACACCGCCAATGACCCAGAACTTCCCTGCAATCTTATGGGTCGCCTCCCAATTCGCCTCGCTCTCAAGGGTCCACGGCAACCGAAATCCCGCGAAATAGTTTTGCTTCAAATGCGGCATGAAGAGTCCGAACACAACGAAGAACAGACTGATGACCGTTAGAATCGAAAAATCTTCGCCACGGCCCGACGCCATTCTCACAATCACAAGAGAAAGTGCTGAGAGTAACGCTGTGTTGACGAGGGCAAAATTCTTGAAGACCGGGACATTCTCTTCGCCCACTCTCTTTGGGTCGAATCGGTGCAGGTTGCTCAGCAATAGATAAGTCACCAACGACACTACCGCCATTATCCCGGGACCCAAAAAGATACTTTCCCGAGACCCCCAACCGTCTGCCTTTCCGTCAATGTTCCAATGGGTTGGAATTACTTCGGGAAGACCGCCGAAAACCGCGTACGCATAAAACAGCGGGACCGCAACTAAAGAGGCGAATATGAGATATCTAAGTAAATTCTTCATCATCACCTCAGCGATTTACTGGAAGAACGGGCATATCTGCCGCCGCAACGCGAGGTACCAACTCATCCCTCATCGCAAGTTCATAGACCGCCGCTGCAATGACAATCGCCGCCTTCTTTACATCGTCCTCGACAATGCGTTCGTACGTGTCGAGATTGGTGTGCCATGTATGCGTGCCGTATTCAATAGGATCTTGCTGAACTCCGATTCCCGGAAGTCCCGCCTGGTTGAACGAGGTATGGTCGGATCCTCCAAGACTTCGGCTCTTGGTCGCAATGACACCCATGAAGCCATAGTCACTGAAACCAGTCAGCGCTTCCCGAAGTATGGTCGCGCTTTCGGGTGGACCAAAAATCGACATGCCTCGCGCTTTTCCGGTGCCCGAATCGATATTGAAATAACCTCCGAACTTTTCGTAACCAGGCTTCGTCTCTTCAAAAGAGCCGAAATGCTCTTTGATGTAAGCCTGTGAGCCAAGCAGTCCCTGCTCCTCGCCGGACCAGAGGGCGACTCGTATCGTTCTTCGCGGTTTGATGCCGAGCGACTTCAAGATCCTCGCCGCCTCCATCATTATCGAACAACCGATTGCGTTGTCGGTGGCGCCCGTCGCGGCGTGCCATGAGTCAAGGTGTCCGCCGAGCATGATTACCTCATCCGCCTTGTCGCTGCCGGCAATCTCCCCGATTGTGTTGTAGGAAGTTGCGCCTTCTGGGTAATTGTTGTTTTTGATGTCGAATTGAAGTGCAACCGATGCGCCCGATTCAACAAGTCGGAAAATGCGTCCGAAGTCCTCATTACGCATCACAACCGTGGGTACTGTTTTCGAAATGTCGAAGGTGCGGTTGTTGAAGGCTCGGATTTGACCGTGCTCGCGGCCGGCATCGTTAATCCTCACTGAAGCCTTATTCGCAACCAAAAATGCATCTAACTGTTCGGCTACCTGAGCGGGACTGAGAGCACCGGGCTTCTGCTGTGGCGCAGGTGGCATCGGGAACTGCTGTGTTCCACCTGGGTTATTCGGATCAAACCTGCGCTTCAAGGTCTCATCATCTGTTCTCTTCGGCGCGGGATTGAAATTCACTGGAATCAGAGCAGGCTTTCCGACAAGAATCATCTTTCCCGAGATTTTGGTTTTGATCGTGTCGAAATAGGAAGTCAGCTCCTGCTGCGTCGGCCGATCGGGCACGACGAGACTGAATGCCTCGCCCGAGACAGCGCCGTTCGTGCTCGGTGTCCATGCAAGAACTTCAAAGGTCAGATTGTCACTAATCGGAGAGGTCAAGAAGCCCGAGGCATGCTCATTCATCCAGCCGGGATGGCCAAAGTTCCAAGGCTCCAGGCGGGCTGCACTGAATCCCCAGGAAAGCATCTGCTTTGCCGCCCATTCGGCAGCTGCCTTGTGGTTGGGTGATCCCGTGAGCCGAGGACCGTACCGGTCAGTCAACACGGAAAGAGTTTTCATGATCTGAGAATTTTCCATCCCTTCCTTTCTGATTTGGGCCTGCACAGATTGACGGTCGGGAGCCGTCTGGGCGAGTGCTGGCACGAGGAAGTTAAGGGAAACGGACAAGGAAAGAGCGGCGCATATCAAACCTTTTTTCATATTCATACCTTCAAAGACATCGATGTCTACTAAGCGGTTACTTCGAACGAGCGGAGTATAGCCGACATTGCCCCAACCAATGAAACACTGCCATAGAGTGTCGCTTCCCTTCGAGAGAAGGCCTCTGTTTCGATACTATAAGGTTTATGCCCAAACCAACCTGGGGAGAGATATATTTCGTCGGCGGAATGATGGCGCTTGTACTCGTCATCAGTGCCGTCTCTATCTACTTGTTCGTCAAGACCTACCGAAAGGAAATGAGAGAAAAAGAAGAGCGTTTGTCCAAACGCCGAAATGATGCCGAGCTCTCAGATGAAGAATCAGGCGATCGGTGAAACTAGTCAACGAAAGACAGTATTGGTCTGATAGACTTGAAGGCCTTGTACGCTCTAGATGAAAGCTCTCGAAACACTAAACCCTCAACAGCGACTCGCAGCTGAAACCACCGAAGGACCGCTATTAATCCTCGCGGGTGCGGGCTCGGGGAAGACGCGCGTCCTGACAGTGCGGGTTGCATCTCTAATGTCTGAGAAGAATGTGCCGCCTCACAATATTCTTGCGGTGACCTTCACAAATAAAGCCGCAAGCGAGATGCGTGAGCGTGTTACCGAACTGCTTTCGGGAATCCGACTACCCTCCGCTCCGCTTGTCACAACTTTTCATTCGCTTTGCGTGAGGATTCTGCGGCAGGACATTGAGGCGCTCGAGGAAGGCTTCACTCGCTCTTTCACGATCTATGACACTGATGATTCGCTGAAGACAATAAAAGCCTGCATCAAGGAACTCGGCCTCGATGAACAACAGCTACCCCCGAGGCAGGCACTTTCGGCAATATCTGGATCAAAGAACAGGGGCGAGGATGAGCAGCTGTTCGCCTCACGTCTCGAATACACGGATGAAAGGCGCGCATCAATCGCAAAGGTCTTCTCGCTTTATCAGGCGAAACTGAAGTCGGCCAACGCCTTGGATTTTGATGAGCTTTTGATCAAGGCCGTGAGACTGCTTCGCAAACGACCCGAAATCAGGAAGAAATACAATTCTCGTTTCGAATACATTCTTGTCGACGAATATCAGGATACGAACCCTCTACAATTCGCGCTCATCGGACTATTGACCGAGGATCGTCAGAACATCTGCGTCGTGGGCGATGATTCGCAATCGATATATGGCTTCCGAGGCGCAGACATCGCCAACATACTTTCTTTTGAACAACATTTCCCTACCGCGAAAGTGATTCTGCTTGAACAGAATTACAGATCGACACAGAACATACTCGATGCGGCGGACTCCGTCATAAGCAGGAACCAACATCGCAAGGAAAAGAAACTCTGGACCAGCAATCCGGGCGGAGAAAAAATCCGATACTGTCAGACATTCGATGGCGACGGAGAGGCACGATTCGTGGCAACAGAAATCGGAGGCATCCTTCGAGCGAGGCCCTCTACCAAGGTCGCAGTCCTCTATCGAACCAACGCGCAGTCGAGGATGTTTGAGGAGTCTTTGAGGAGAGCGAGAATCGACTACAACATAGTCGGTGGATTTTCATTCTATGAGCGCGCCGAAATCAAGGATGTGGTCTCTTACCTCAAACTTGCCGCCAATCCTTCAGACGACATCGCGTTCAACAGGGTCATCAATAATCCGCCACGAGGACTCGGCAGCGTGTCCCTTGAGGTCATCCAGAAAAGAGCCAAGCAGAATGGAACGTCACTTTGGGCTGCGGCTCTATCTTTGATTGACCCGGCGACCGGTTCTGCTGGACTGATTTCAGGCAAGGCGGCCACGGCTGTTTTTCAATTTTCCGAACTGATTGGAAAACTGGCTAAAACGGTTTCCGAGTGTGAAGCCGATGGCGGGGTTTCGGCGTTGGTGATAGCGGCGATCGAAGACACGGGTTATGGAGCGATGTTGAGAAAGGAAAATACCGAGGATTCGGTGAGTCGACTCGAGAACCTTGATGAATTGGTCAACGCCGCGGTCGAATATGACGGCCAGGAGAATGCGTTTCGGGAATTCCTCGATCATTCAGCGCTGGCTTCTGATACTGACAAGTACGACCGCGAGGCACAGGTCACCTTGATGACCGTCCATGCGGCAAAGGGACTCGAATTCCCCACGGTGTTTCTCGTCGGTCTCGAGGACGGCATATTTCCCCATTCACGCAGCGTCTCGGACGAGAAGGAACTTGAGGAGGAGCGTAGACTCGCTTATGTCGCGATCACACGCGCCGAAGAAGTCCTCTACGTCACGCATGCGATGAGGCGGCGTGTTTACGGTGCCGACACTGCCGCTGAGCCGTCACAATTTCTAAATGAATTGCCGCTCGAACTAATCGAGGACTTGTCAGACGGACGGTCGTGGCTCTCGTTTGCACGAGGTGATTCTGAGAGTTCAGGAACACCAACGCCGCAACCGAGTGTAGCGCGCGGTGGAAATCCCTACACTGGAAAAACCTACAACACGAAAGGCGCCATCGAGGAATTTTTCAATCGGCGGAAAAATGCCAATTCCCAAGGCGCATCGCCATCCGACACCCAGGTTAAAAATCCCTCGATTCGGGGGAGGGACGACGGCTCGACTGACCGTAACGGCCTCATGCCGGGCGCGAATGTTGTCCATCCCAAATACGGCACTGGCCTCGTCCTCAAACGCGAAGGCACGGGGGACAACGTCAAGTTAACCGTCAGCTTTTCAGGTCATGGACAGAAGAAGCTGATGGAAAAATTCGCCCAGCTCAAAAAGATCTGATTTCACCGCCAGGAGATGGACCCTTACGGACTAAATCGTTTTATCGTCGCTCAGTCGAACGGTGTTTATGAAGGCGCGCTTGCTGAAATCATTTCCGGGTGTAAGCGCGGTCATTGGATGTGGTTCATCTTTCCCCAGATTGAGGGACTTGGTCTGAGTCTCATGTCGAAGAAATTTTCCATCAAGAGTCTCGATGAGGC
>CAXRBW010000182.1:0-3252 GCA_964228775.1 Pyrinomonadaceae bacterium
CGGCTACCTCCCGGACGGTTTCGGATAGCTGACCTGACTCTTGTTTCCCATTTTATCGATTGCACGAATTCCAAAAAACCAATTGTCTTTACTCATGTCGGACATCACGAAACTCGTGACATTGCCCACGAATTTGGAATTCGTCCAAAATGCTTCCACAGTGTCGCGCCAGACGATTTCGTAACCCGCAATGTCTTCAGCCGTCGAGGCATCCCACTTCAACTCCGTATCATTTCCGAGACGGGTCGTTACCATCACCGCATTTTTCGGCCTCGCTGGCGCTAGGGCAAGACGCGCGAGGGCGGCCGCGTTGATCCGTGCCACATTCGCGACGTAGCTGAAGTCTACAAATTCCGGAGTATCGCCATAGAACTTACCGTTTTCAGTGCGCACATTCTGATGCTGATGATCGTAATCTTCATTGGTCTCTGAGAATCTGACAGCCGCATAGCCTCGCTCGAGGAACGGGATATGGTCTCCCCCGCGAAGGTATCGATCACGCCGGTAGACAAGCATCACTTTGAATTTCGGCGAATAAATATCGGCTGTTTCCTTGATGAATCTGCCCAACTGCCTCGCCGGGGAATCATTCTCGCCGCCAGTGCTTCTTCGCAGGTTTGCCTCTTGGGCACTCTCGTTGGTCGGCACTCCCTCGGCAAATACCCTCACCGTTTGGCGGTTAGTCGCATTTTTGAAAGAGGTCACTCCACCGATGATGTCATTTGTGAACATTGCTTCTATGTCGAGCCTCGTCTGAAGTGCCTGCTCTGCGAAATATCCTGCACCGAGCAGACCCTGCTCTTCTCCCGCAACCGCCATAAAGATGATTGTCGCGTCGAAGTTTCTCTTTGACATCACACGTGCGAGCTCGATTACAGCTGCGGTGCCTGAGGCGTCATCGTTCGCGCCCGGCGCGTCGCAAGTTGCATCTGACGGGTTGCTGCACATCGAATCATAGTGACCGGAGACAACATAGACTCTTGATGGATCTGATTTACCCTTCAGTGTTGCCACGACATTAGTCAGCTCGACCGGAACGGGAACCCTGTTTGCCTTTTGCTGGATGTAACTCTGTTTATCGACAGTCATACATCCACCACATTGCGCACTTATCTTTTGGAATTCTGAAAAAATCCAGTCCCTCGCCGCCCCGATTCCCCGAGTCGGATCAGTCGTTGATGAATTGGTGTTGCGGGTGCCAAAAGAGACCAGCTTCCTGATGTCGGATTCAATTCGAGTGGCAGATACCTCTGCGACCATGGCCCTGATTTCGCCGTCTGATTTCGGGGATGATTTGGTCTGAGCTGATGCCGTGACGATTGAAATCAAAATTAAAAGAAATGCCGCAGTTGGTAGGTTGATCTTCATATTCATTTCATCTCTTTTGCGCCGCTGAGGTTAACACAAACATTGCCCCTCTTCTAACAATGCAGCTACTTGAGATTTTTCCGCAGAAAACTCACTATCCGATAACCGTCTAGATAGACCCAAGGCTTTTCACCCAAGGTGTAGTGGCCGCAAGGCAGCACCATCTTAGAATGCGGAATCCCGTTCTCTTTAAGCATCGAGACTGTCTGTCGAGAGAGTTCTACGGGAAACGTCAGATCGTAGAGCGTGTAGATGTAGCATTGGCGTCGATGTTCCTGACCCGCCAGTTTCGACATGAAAGCCGCGGGTGAAATTGGACGCCAAAAATCCCGAAGCTCCTCGAGTGAAACCTCTTTTTCAAGTGCGGCCCGCACATGATAGGTCGAGAGACCTTTCCAAACTACATCCGCAAAATAGCTCGAAACATGGTTGAAAACCGCGGCCTTTATGTCTGGCTCATGCACCATTGCCAAAAAGGCCGTGCAGGAACCGATGCTGGTCCCGACGATCCCGATATTCTCGTAACCTTCTTCCTTGAGGAAGCGCACTGCGCTCCTTGTGTCGAGGACTGCCTGCCTGACTGATTGAAGTGTGAGGCCGATGTTGGGCGCGACCAGATGATCCGCACGTTCAAGATGGGAGGGCATCCTTGCCTCGTGGTAAGGCAATGTAAGTCGAAGAGCCGTAAGGCCGACCTTGTTGAATAAGCGACAAAGATCGAAATAAGTTCCGGCTTTAGCATTCCAATGCGGAAGGACCACAACGGCAGAACGTTTGTTCTTTTCGAATTTGAAAAGGTGAGCGAACGCGCGGTTATTACTCGCGTCCCCCGAGAGAATGGCACTGTCCCAAGAGAGTTCGGAGCCGTTTATTTTCAAGTTTCGGCCAGCGTCATTACTGAGACTGTAAAAATCGTCGCTCCCTCGCACCGCCTCACTCGAATATTTGGCGAAGAACGCCCGCGGGTCATCATTCTCGTTTCCCCCAACATGTTCCATCCCCCAACCGAATGGGCGCACGACCCGATTGTCGTTCATTTCAACGAACAATCGTTCCTTTTTGTGCATGTAATTTTTGAGCATCGTAAGTCGAGAAGGTCAGTTGCCGTCAAAAAGATAGATGATCTCGACCGAGCGTTCCGCCTCGTCGAGGAATGCCTCAATGCTCTCACCAACCCTGCGTTCTACGAGTGACTGAGTGATCTGGCTCCGCTTGGCAGAAAATGCAGGTTCGGGTGAACCCGGAAATCTCTTTTTGAATGTGGGAAGAAACTCCTCCTGAAAATACTTGAGTTCTTCTTCAGGGGTGACCACGACAAAAGATCGGAATCTAAAATCTATGTATTTCTTGATTCTCACTCGATCGGCCATCATGCGTTCAAAATTCTCATCCTTCACAGATGAAAAGCCGACCTTTCTAAGGCGAGATTCAAATTCAGTGGGTGTGGAGAATTGCGCGAGTATGTCTCTTACCTCTGCGCTTATATCCGCGTCGGATGGTGGAGCTTGGGGGATTCGGTTGGCCTCTAGTGAGAAGAGTCTCTGCTTTATCAGGAGGTCGAGCACTCTGGTTACGTCATCGGGTCTGACATCTTCGATCTGGGCACCGGGTTCAAGGGCAAGCTGCCATCTGACATCAGACAATGTAATCAGCTCCGAAGCACCTGAGTCGTCCGTGATCACTGCGAGGGTTTGGTCAACCGTGCGCTGCGCCTTGGCGGTTATAACCAAAAAGCCGATCAGAAACCCAAAAAAAACAGCAGATAACACCATCCTGACCGAATGATTTTTGTACGCAAAAGCCATTAAGTCTCGATTTTTCTTTTATTTCCGCACCCTGTCAAATCATTTTGACCTATCTGTTAAACATCTTGACACGTTATTA
>CAXRBW010000183.1:0-2867 GCA_964228775.1 Pyrinomonadaceae bacterium
TTCATTCCCCAAAAAGGGTGTCTTGACCATTAAAAGTCGCAGAACCAGATATTCCGCAGATGGACTTGCGAGCGAGACTTTTTACTTCCTCCGTTTCGATAGGGATAATCCGCAGAAGGGGTTTCATGTTACCGAAGAACCCGTACTGCTTCCTTCAACACCAAAGAACATATGAGCTCAGTGCTAACAGCTTCCGATTCCGAACAAGAGATAGTTTCGCGCAATCCAGCAACAGGTGAAGCCATAGGAATCGTGCGACTCCATTCATCGTCCGAAGTCACGTCAGCCGTCGAGGCCGCACGTGATGCATTCGCGACTTGGAAGGAAAGCACCTTTAGCGAACGGGCGCGAATTGTAATGAACGCCCGCGAAGTGATCATCTCTGAAATGGATGACATCGCCGAACTGATTACCAACGAAGTAGGCAAGCCGATGGCCGAGGCGATATCGACGGAAATAGTTCCGGCACTCGACCTGATGCAGTATTTCGCGCGCAGCGCGAAAGACATGCTAAAGCCGAAGAAGGTTGACATCGGACTGACCGCATTGATGGGGCGGACATCCCGTATCATCTACCGCCCACTCGGGGTTGTCGGAATAATTCCGGCCTGGAATTATCCATTCACGATACCGTTTGGCGAGGCGGCGATGGAGCTGATGGCAGGTAACACCGTCGTCATTAAGCCGAGTGAGCTGACACCACTCGTCGGCCTGCGCATCGCTGAGATTTTCAGAAAGGCAGGACTTCCTGAAAATGTGCTGCAGGTAATCACCGGAGACGGTTCGACCGGCGCAGCAATGGTTGATGCGAAGCCGGATAAGATCATGTTCACGGGAAGCGTCGCCACGGGAAAGAAGGTCGCTCAAGCAGCGGCAAAGAATTTGGTTCCGTATGTGCTCGAGCTCGGGGGCAAAGATCCGATGGTGGTCTTCGCCGACGCGAACCTAGAGAATGCAGCCGATGCTGCAGTCTGGGGTGCATTCTGTAATTCAGGACAAACATGTGCCTCCGTCGAACGACTCTATGTTGAAGAATCGATTGCTGATGAGTTCACGGCGATGATTGTCGAAAGAACAAAGAGGCTGCGACAAGGACTCGGTGCCGATGAGTCTACCGATATCGGATCGATGATCAGCGAAAATCAACTAGCAATAGTTGAAAGTCACGTGAACAGCTTTCGACAAGAGGGCGCGGAAATCCTCACCGGAGGTCGCAGGAATCCTGCCTTTACTGGAAGCTTCTTCGAGCCCACAGTGATCACTGGAGCCGTTAACTCGATGCGCGGAATGCGCGAGGAAACGTTCGGACCGACCCTTCCCATCTGCAGATTCAATACAGAGGATGAAGCGGTTGCGCTCGCAAATGATACGGAATTCGGATTATGTGCCAGCGTTTGGAGTTCCGACCTCCACAAGGCAAGAAGAGTAGCCGAAAGAATCGAGGCGGGAACCGTCACCATTAACGAAGTGATGTATACCCACGGAATCTCACAGACACCGTGGGGCGGCGTTAAGAATTCAGGAATTGGGCGCACACATGGTGACGAAGGACTCAAGGAGCTGACCAGTGCACAGCATATCCACATCAATCATTTTGGATTCATTCCAGATATCTGGTGGCTACCTTATTCATCGAAGGCGCACAAAGCCTTCAAGGCCTTGGCTAAATATTTCGCATCGGGATCGCTGCTCAAGGCCTCACTTGTCGCACCTACGTTTTTGAAGCGACTCTTTGAACTTCGAAAAAAGCGAAAGTGAGTGCGTGATACGGTTTTGCGGATTAACCAAATAGCCGACATTCCCGTGGAGAGTGAAATTCTTGCCTTTTGGCATCAGGAAACTATAATTAGGAGTTTATGGCTGGGTAGCTCAGCTGGTTAGAGCGTGGGATTCATAACCCCAAGGTCGGGAGTTCAAGTCTCCCCCCAGCCACCAATAATTACGGGCATCTGCTGCAAGAGCACAGATGCCCGTTCTGTTTCAGATTTACCGAACGATGACGATGGAACTAAGTTGTGGTCCCCATTTTCTGCCGCAATTAGTCAATCGCCGTTAAATAAGCCTTCGTGAACAACTGACTTATTGTTTTGGCAAAGGTAAATCAGTGTTCGACATATCTCTGTGTAGCTTCCACTTTCCATCTTCTTTTTTCCACAGAACCAGATACTTGCCCTTCTCGACTTGCGTTCCATCTTTTGATTTCAGAGTGAACACGCCCTCTTCGGTGATGTAGTTTTGGTCTCCCCACACTTCCAATGTCGCGAGCTCTATCCCACCTGTGGTTGCGAGGACATCGGCCCAGGCTTTGGTGAGGTTCTCCGTCCCTTTAACCGAGGGCATATATTGAAACATCGCAGATCCGTCCTTACTGTAAGCCGCCGCAATTCCGGCTGCATCTCCCTTGGAGAACATCTCGGCAATCGCTTTATTGGCGGCCTCGATTTCCTTCTTGGCATTTACCAGGTCGAATGAAGGTGGTGTTTGTGGTTTACAGGCAACTAGACTTGCGACGATTAACATTGAAAGGATTATTGTTTTCATAGTGTTTTTTTCTCCCTAAAGATAATGTTCATTGAATTTTCATTAATATGATAGAAGCGTGTCACTGTGAATCTTAACACTCGTGCTCATGCTCCAATTTGAATCTCTAATCAATCAACTGATTAAACATTGGAGAGCACGTAAAGCTACTTTTGGCGGGCGACAACGCGGAAGCCCGCGAAATGGACGTACTCATCACTGGGAAGATTTCTAATTCGAAGTGCTGAGCGGACATCATTGCCATCATCGAACCAGGAGCCGCCTCGTAAGACACGGTATTCCCCATTTCCTATAGCTAAATTTGCTGATCCGTCGGATTTGAGTCC
>CAXRBW010000184.1:0-4763 GCA_964228775.1 Pyrinomonadaceae bacterium
GAAGCGCCATCTCGGTCGGAGTGAGTATGTTCGGAGGTTCGTTCGCAAGGTCACGAGCGAAATTCATCGAGTCACCGATGACTATTCCCTTGGCAATTCCCGATTTAAGATCCGCAGCTCGTGCATCTTCTGAAAAGATCACCACCTGGCTGAGCTTTGTTTTGATCTTGTCTGAGGTGCGGTATTTGTCGAGTTCGAAGAGTGAGCAAACAGCCCCCTGAGCGGCCGCGGCAACGGCGGTCGGCACCTCACCCTTTGACCTTATATCTATCGCGAGACTTGAAAGCCCTCGCTTGTTGATCGCCCTCGCAGCGGTTCCAGTAGCTACAGCAACAGATGCGGCGGAATATTCTGCCTTGCTTCCTGCACCGACAAGAAGCAAACGACCCGCACCACCCTTCACGGGCGCCTTAATATGAAGGAAGTGGGTCTCGCCCGCGCCACCTTTCACCTCGCCCATCTTAAAAAGAGACGTGATTGCGCCACCCGACATAATGTCGAGCTCCTTCAGCGGACCACTCGCCGCCTTGTCTTCTTTGAATACAGGGACGACTAGGACGTCAACCTTTGAATTTGAAAAACTACTTGATGAACCAGAAATCTTCATTGTTTTATTGATGGCGCAAAGCGCAGAAAATAATTACACGAAAATAACTTATCTACTTCCTTCTTTCAACTGTTGCGCCGTTTCGCGTTCGACGGTCCTCTTCATTGCGGTCTCGCGCTTGTCAAAGGTTTTTTTACCTTTCGCCACACCGACTTCGAATTTTATCCGTCCGTTCTTCAAATACACACGGGTGACGACGAGGGTCATCCCCTTTTGGCTAATCTCCTTTCTCAGCTTTTCAATCTCACGCCGATGAAGAAGCAACTTCCGCTCGCGAAGAGGGTCGTGGTTATGAATGTTTCCGTGCTCGTAATGGGAGATATGCGCATTACAGAGCCACACTTCTCCGTCGCGTACCGTGACGAACGAGTCCTTTAACTGAATGCGTCCCGCAAGAACGCTTTTGACTTCGGTTCCGCGCAGAGCCACGCCAGACTCGTATTTATCGAGAATGTGGTATTCGTGGAATGCATGACGGTTGTTTGCGATGTCTTGTCCCAAATCGGGCATATCACTCAATTCTGCGCTTCCTCTTCTACGCGAAGCAAGCTTTTCCTCTGTTCAATAATTTGACAAGGTCCACAGCCTCCGAAATAATTGAAGTTTGTTGGGAGATCGTCTAATGGTAGGACTCCAGATTCTGGCTCTGGCTATCGGGGTTCGAGTCCCTGTCTCCCAGCCAATTTCAATATGAACCAGTGGTATGAGACCCCGATCAGGGTCCGCTACGCTGAGACCGACCAGATGGGCATCGCCCATCACTCGAATTACCTTATTTGGTTCGAGCATGGTCGGTCTGAATTTTGTCGGGCCAAGGGTTTTTCCTATCGGGACATGGAAGCCGAGGATGACGCGCTATTAGTGGTTGCTGAAACCCATTGCAGGTACAAATCTGCCGCCTTCTATGAAGACCTATTGACGGTCAGAATCCGCATCGGCACCGTCAGAAGCCGGGGTCTAAGCTTCGAATACGAAATCGTCAGAGGGGCGGATGGTACCCTGATTGCGGAAGGTGAGACCGTCCACATTGTCACCGATTCGAATAAACGAGTTAGAACAATTCCGGAGAAATACCGAGCAAAATTACTAAGCTGATTCATCACCGTGTGAAGCTTCTGGGTATCTTTTTATCTGTCAGAATTACAAAATCTCCGAGCCCCTTGTGTGAAGCCTGGTTGAAATTCTGAAAATCGTCTTCATATCTTATGGTGACAACTAAGAACTCGGTCTTCTTTCGGTAGTTAGCTAACTTCTCTGCTGTTCCCATCCTTCCCTCGCTGTGAAAACTACCGTTCAGATGGACAACCATTCCCTTGTCTGTCTGTTCGAGGCGGCGGGTAATCGCGTGTGCCATTCCTGAATCCCACAAGGTCTGCGAGTCGAGGATGTTGATGAGACCCGCCTTCATCTCCGGCCCGTCACCCATCAAGGCACGGAATTTCGCGGCATAGGCGTCTGACGGCTGGGGATATGGCAACGGTGGAAGCCATTTCTTCGCTTCTGCACTCAACCCGTCAAGAGATGACCTGCCGAGCCTCGACACCATGTTGACGTAGCGCCTTGGCGCATTGGCCGCGACGACGGGTAAGCCTTTTTCCTTAGCGAGCTCCAGCAATGGTCTGTAGTCGGTCTTGTAATTGTTCCAAGGCCTGCTTGAGGCCAGAAACTGCGATTCGCTGATTTGACCCTTGAGGTATTCATCCACAATCAACTGCACATCGCGTTCAAACATTTCATATGACAGGGCAATCCTGCGCGTTGAAGTGTATTTGCCAATGATCCCCTTGAAGATTTCTAGTTGGAGTGAGTGCGCAACAGCATCGTCATGCTGCTCACCGAGAAAGACTACATCCACACTTCCTGCCGCCGTCAGAATTGCTTCAATCGATGACGGAGCGCCATTACCTGTGAAGACTTTGTATTTTCCCGGATCTGTTTGACCGTAGGCGGTTATAGAAATTACAAGCGTAGCGATGAGTGAAAGAAAAAGGGTTTTCATATTGTTGGAGGATTATTACCCAGACCTGCAGAAAAATCGAAGGGGCCGACAAAAGCCGACCCCTTTCTTTATTGCGTGAACCTGAATCTTTTAATAGATGGTAAAGGTGTACTCGATGGTCTTTGTTACCGACACCGCGCGACCGCCCTTGAACTGCGGCTCGAACTTGATTGCCTTTGCTGCCGCAATCGCCCGTTCAGTGAGGCCGCTGCCGAGACCGCTCACAGGTACGACCGAGCCAACCGTGCCATCAGCTTGGAATGTAACTTTCAGAACCACCTTTCCCTGCAGTCCAGCCTGACGAGCGGCATCTGTGTAAGAAGCCCTCGGCTTACTTAAAATTTTCAGCGGGGTCGTTTTAAGGTTCAGTGCAGGGGGCCCGCAGTCCTCACCTGGGCCGCAATCACCGCCTCCGCCTTCCTCATCGCCTGAGCCACCCCCGCCAGTTCCGTCACCGTCTTGACCTAGCCCACCGCCCACTTGGGTTCCCCCGCCGTTGCGATTTTTATTTCCCGCACGAAAAGGCGATGGTAGTGAGAAGCCAGTCATGTCTCTCGGAATTCTCGTCGTGACCGGGTCTGGGCCGTCGACTCCCTGCGACTTGCCTTCATCACCTTTGAAGCCTTTGCTTTCATTTCCAGGGGCCTTGTTGGCTTTTTTATTTTCTTCGGTCTTTTTCTTTTCTGGTTCCTTTTCCTTTTCTTCTTCAGTGCTGATTATTTCTTCAACGTTGACCGCAAGCGAATCGCCGTTAAAGGAATCGTCAAGAAGTGGAGAGTTGAAAATCGATCTGATTAAAAGTCCGGAGAAAAGAATCAGAAATAAGAGGAGTGATGCGGCAAGGAGTCGCTTGAAAGTACCCGACGACTCTTGATTCACCATCGTGAAGCCAAGTCCCGGACCGCCTGAAGGCGAGAGTTCGAAAGGTTCGGGGGTGGGCTCGGAGGATGCGGTCTCCTCCTCTATGGCCGGAATTGACTCCTCAGGCTGAGGAACTTCCCCGAGTTGCGCTCCGCATATCGGGCAGAATCCGAATTTCTCATCGAAACTTTCGCTACAGGTTGAACAGAATTTGGAGTTTATCGCCATCTCGCTTCAGGAGGGGTCGCATTCGGAAGCGCGCGACTGACGCAACCCCGATTATACCCCGAAACCTCAATAAGTTAAGCGGAACAGACGGACGCACTCAAATGTCCATCATGACCTATGAGGATAGATGCAGCGCTCGTTTGACGCGATGCCCCCTCGAACCTAGAATTTTACGTTAAGCCCTTGATTTAATGGGTCTTCCGATTCAAACCGAGAGCGACCCTTGGAGCATCTTAAATGCCAATGAAAGGTAAATGCCTGAAGTCACTACTCCTCTCCCTGAGCTTGATTTTTCTGCTGGTGTCCGCAATCAGTGCGCAGAATGATTCGCGGCTTCTCAACGGCCTCCGCATTGTAGTGATAAACAATCCGGCGTCCACCGAGGTAAAAGTTTCCCTTCGAGTTCATAGCGGATCCGCTTTCGATACGGCAGGCAAGGAGGGCACGATAGCGGTGCTCACATCCCTGCTCTTTCCGAATCCGGAGATCAAGGAATTTTTTCGAGACGACTTGGGCGGGTCCCTGTCTTGGATGTCTGATTATGACAGGATTCAAATAGACGCCACAGCTCGACCTGAAAAATTTATCGACCTGATGGAGTCTCTCTCGTTGGCTATCACCAATCCACAGATAAATAAGGAATCAGTAGACAAGGTAAAGACTGTTCTTTTGGAGGGTGTGCGAAATACACAGAGCGCCCCTGGGGTATCGGTGAACGAGCTTTCTGCGCGACTACTCGTTCCCGGCCATCCATATGCAAGACCTTCGTCAGGGTCCGAACAATCGCTCTCAAGGATAGACTTCGCCGATATCATGCAGGCGGAGGAACGATTCTTTACAGCGGACAATGCAACACTAGTCATTGATGGTCCGGTCAAAGTAGATGAATCACTACGAATTGCAAAACGGCTGTTCGGTTCGTGGATAAAGTCCGATCGCAAGGTTCCGCCGACATTCGCCCAACCAAATCCCCCGACAGCCGCACTCGTTTCAGAGACATCTCCACATGTCCCAGTGGGAAGGTACGCTATCAGGATTGGAATGCGGTCACCCGCCATTATTGATACT
>CAXRBW010000185.1:0-2231 GCA_964228775.1 Pyrinomonadaceae bacterium
TGGAGGAAAACAATGATTTCATTCAGCAATCTAAGCCCAGTTCTCATGTTCGTCGGTGACGGCCTGTCTCTTTATGAGGTGTGGAAGTCGCTTTCATGGCTCAGTCTCGTCCTCGTGATCGTTCCGCTTTTCGGAATGGTGGTGTTCCTCGTTGCAATTGGAATCGAGCGCTACCTGACCTACGGAAAGGCATCTGCAAGTTCAATCGCCTACAGGAATCAGGTGAAGAAGATGCTCGAGTCAGGTCAGCACGATGATGCCATCAATGCAGGCGCTAAGTATCCCGACTCTCACCTTGCCGCGGTGATCACCGCCGGACTCAAGGAGAAGAAGGCTTCAGGTAAGATTGACTCAATTGAGCGTGCTTTCGAGCGTGCGATTGCGGTCAAAACGGCAGATTTGAAGAGAGGACTCGCCGGTCTCGCAACTGTCGGCTCCACCGCTCCGTTCGTCGGCCTCTTCGGTACGGTCGTCGGCATCATCAACGCGTTCGTTGCCTTGAAGTCCTCTGGCGCAGCTGCCGGACTTGAAGTGGTCGGCGGCGCCATCGCGGAAGCCCTCATCACCACAGCATTCGGTATCGTGGTCGCGGTTCCCGCGGTTTGGCTCTTCAACTTCTTTACGAGCAAGGTGACTGCGTTCGGAATCGAGATGGAGAACGTGGCATCGGAAATGATCGACTACTTGGGCAAATAAGCGTAACAGCCGGTTTCGGCTTACAACTGCAGACCTAGTGGTCTGAAGAGGAAACATATGGCGGTTAAAGTAGGAGGCTCGAGCGAATATAATTCGGAAATCAACGTGACGCCGATGGTCGACGTCATGTTGGTGCTCCTGATTATCTTCATGATTGTCACTCCGTTGCTCCAGCAGGGTGTGTCGGTCAATCTTCCGAGGGAAATGAATGCCGCGGAAGAAGATCTCGACATTAACAAGGAAGATTCGGTGATTGTCGCAATTCCTGACAACAGTAATTTCTATATCGGCAAGAACCCCTATCCTCTTGAAGATCTGGGCGAGAAGATCAAGTCCCTCACGTCCAATAAGGGCGAGGACAAGAAAATCGTCTATATCAAGAGCGGGGTCGAGGTTGATTACGGAACCGTGGTCAAGGCAATTGAGAAAATCCGGGAACAGGGCATAGAAAAAATCGGCTTGGTCGCCGATAAGAAGAAGGGAGGGCAGTCTCAGGCCGCCAAGTAGTGGTTTGACTGATCAAACGTTATGGGAATGTCTGCCGGCCAAAAGGCTGATGGTGCAAATCCGGAAATCAACGTCACACCGCTGATTGACGTTCTGCTCGTCCTCCTGATCATCTTCATGGTCATCACCCCGTCAAAACCTAGTCGCTTTGAGACAAAGGTGCCGGCGGAACCGAAGCCCGAAGAACAGAACGTCAAGTTCAAGCCCAATCCGAATACGCTGATCGTGTTCATCAACGAGACCGACCTGTCTGTGAAGTTGAACGTCGATAGCGTAGGTTCAACCACCGACACGACCGCTCTAACTTCAGAGCTAGAGTCGATCTTTGCCGATCGTCAACGGAATGGAATATTCCGTCCCGATAGCAACGAGGTTGAAAAGACCGTTTTCATAAGGGCTCCGAAGGCAGTCCGATATGGTGAGGTCGTCAAGGTCATAGACGCCATTAAATTGGCTGGCGCTGAACCTGTCGGTCTCCAGATAGATGATTTGGATTAGCGGCATTTCTAGGCGCACCAGCTTTTTGGGGCGACTGGAATGTCAGGGGAATCAGCAATGAAAAACTCTTTAAAGGGAATTGTGGCGCTATGTCTGCTTGTTGCCGTGTCCGGTACGGGATGCAGCTACATCAGACGCATAAACGCTCAAAGAAAGCTTGTCGACGGGTCGACCGAATACAAAAATCGTAAATTCGACAAGGCTGAAGAACTGTTCCGTTCGGTCCTCGATGGTGAGCCGGAAGTGGAATCGAAAGAGGCTCGTGCCGCCGAAGTGTTTTTGGCGCGAACCATGCACCAGCGATACCTCTCCAACACCAAGGAGACCGGCTATGCTGAAAAAGCAATCGATCTCTACGTCAGTGCGGTCAAGAGAAGCCCCTCCGATGAAAAGTCCTTTGAAGCGGTGGGAGGATTACTCCGAACGCTGAAGCGTGATGACGAGTGGAAGCGTTGGGTGACGGACCGTGCAAACAATGAGACGGTTCCGAAGGGCCCAAGGGCCAACGCATTCGTTCAGCTTGCGGCCGA
>CAXRBW010000186.1:0-4987 GCA_964228775.1 Pyrinomonadaceae bacterium
TTCTGAACCGCATAGATGAGACGGTGGTTTTCAGGCAGCTGTCGAAAAATGAGATCTCGGAGATCATCAATATGCAGCTCAAGAAACTCGAGGCCAATCTTGCTGATCGCGGCATTGCCGTCATTGTCGAGGAGAGTGCGAAAGAACTGTTGATCCTCGAAGGCTACGACCCGATATTCGGTGCAAGGCCCTTGAAGCGCGCAATCCAATCGCTGATACAGAATCCACTTGCCGTGAAGATACTCGGCGGTGAAGTGGGGCCTGGAGACAGAGTGACGATTTCAGGACGGGGCGGTGAAATGTGTTTCACGCCTGAGGCGGCGGTTGCTTCTGCTTGATTTTCAGCGAATCTTAGAGAGATTCAGACCGTTTTGTTAGACTGAAATTTCAAATAACACGGACTGCATTCGAAGAAATGAGCGAACAAGAACGAGAAATGGAATCTCAGGATTCCGCAGGACCAGACGAATTAAACGTGACCGACAATAGGAAATTCAGTGCAGACGGCGAAAGACAGGAAGGTGTTTCACCCGATGAGACGCTCCCTCCTATCGTCGCCAAGCTAGAAGAGGAAATCCGCCTCGAACGTGAGCGGCGCGAGGCGGCTGAGCATAAGCTCGTCGGCGTCCAAGCGAAATTCGATGAGATGCGGGCGGAGATAGAGAAAGACACAGCTGAAATGCGCCAGAGAATGCAGAGGAATAACGAACAGCGAATGCAAATCGAGAAGGCCGAATTCCTTGCGGCGCTTTTGCCGATTCTCGACAACATAAATCTTGCGGTGCAGGCGGCACGCCAAGAGTCTTCGGTGGACAATCTTCTCGCTGGTGTCTCCGGTGTTGCAAGACTGTTTGAACAGACATTGGTCGCGAACGGCGTAGAGCCGATAGTCTCGATCGGCGCGACCTTCGATCCCGAACTACATGAAGCGGTTGATCTCGTTGCGGTCGACTCCGACAACGATGGAAAGATCGTTGGGGAGTTCGCGAAAGGGTATAGATTCGGAGATCGCCTGTTACGTCCTGCGAAGGTTCAAGTTGGAAAGAGCGCCTAACAGGCTTCTATGCTGGTTGGAAAATAAAAATCCTTGATTTACTCAACGGATTACAGGCATCTTAGAGATACTTAAACCACGAATCTTTCGAACTTCTCCCGAGCTCCTCGGGCAGTATTTTCGAAACGTTGCGCATCCAAGGAAGGCTAAGCTTCCTCCAGAACAGGTTTCACTTTATGGCAGACATCGACGTATACAAGGACAAATTCAGCGACAGTGGAAAGCGTGTGCTTCAAGCCGCGCTTAATGAATCGAGGCGGCGCGACCAGAATTACATCACGGTCGAGCATGTGCTTCATGCCATTGCTGCGGAGGAGTCTGACCTGTTCAATGCGACGATGCAGGATCTTTCGATAGATCCCAATGCCGTAAAGATGTTGATCGAACGGAGACTAGAGCAGGCGAGAGAGCATGTTGGAAAAGGTTTCAGGATTGCTGACGAGACGACCGGTCTCTTCAAAAAATCGATGGACCGCGCGCGGGCCCAAGGGCGTCGCGTCATCGATG
Source organism: Pyrinomonadaceae bacterium (assembly GCA_964228775.1). Lineage (GTDB taxonomy): Bacteria > Acidobacteriota > Blastocatellia > Pyrinomonadales > Pyrinomonadaceae > CAXRBW01. Next base: position 1,562 of record CAXRBW010000186.1, read on the forward strand.
CAGCCGACCTTCTCTACGTGATGTCGAGCGACGAGGCGAGTCCGCTCAACGAGGTCCTACAGAATCTCGGTGTTCCCTCCGAAGAAGTTGCTCAAACTGTCAGAACGAGAATTCATAAGCGCGAAAAAGAAGAGGAGCGGGTGCGTCAGAAGTACGAACTTCCGACGACGCTGAAGAATTTCGGCGTTTCGATGAACAAACTCGCCCGAATGGACAAGATTCCCCCGACCATCGGACGTGACGGCGAGATTCAACAGATGATTGAAATCCTCTGCCACAAGGAAAGATCGAATTCCCCGATGCTGGTCGGCGAGCCCGGGGTTGGTAAGACCGCGGTCGTCGAGGGACTTGCGAGACTCATCGAACTCGAACCCGAGAAGGTGCCGGCACGTCTGCGCAACTGCCATATCGTCCAACTTCAGATGGGCGGCCTTGTCGCGGGCACGATGCTGCGTGGCATGTTCGAGGAGCGTATCAAGGGCATCATCGACGAAGTCAAAGAAAAAGAGAACATCATTCTTTTCATCGACGAAGCACACACGATTATCGGTGCAGGATCGGCCCTTGGAACATCCTCAGATGCCGCGAACATGTTCAAGTCCTCGCTCGCTCGCGGTGAAATGCGCATCATCGGTGCAACGACGATTTCCGAATACAAGGAATACATCAGTGAAGACGCAGCGCTTGCGAGAAGATTCCGTCTCGTTAAAGTCGATGAGCCTTCAATTGATGAAACCAGGGAGATTCTCCTCGGGCTGAGACCAAGACTCGAGAAGAACTATTCTGTGACGATTTCGGACGAAGCAATCAACACGGCGCTTGAGATGTCACCGAAGTACATCCGCAACCTACATCTGCCCGACAAGGCTATCGGCTGGCTCGATACCGCATCGGTCAAGGTTGAGATCAACGGCCCTACCGACCATGTCGTCAAATCCGAGCACATCATTGATGTGATTTCGCAGGAGTCACGAATTCCGCGGGACATGATCTACCGCGACACCGCCGACCGCTTCGCCCAGATGGAACAGCATCTAGGTAAACGAGTGATCGGTCAGAAGGAAGCGGTCACTGCAGTCGCCGAGCGTTTGAGATTGAACAAGGGGCCGCTGAAGGAGAACCACTACGCGCCGGACGGTGTGCTGTTGTTCCTCGGACCGACAGGAGTCGGAAAGACCGAACTCGCGAAAGCAGTGGCAGAGTTCATGTTCGGCGATGAGAGCAAGATGATTCGCATCGACATGAGCGAGTATGGAGAAGGCACCGTCGGGGTCGAAAAACTTATCGGCATGCCGCGTGGAATCGTCGGTTCAGAACGCGGCGGCATTCTGACGGAACAGCTGCGTGAGAATCCGTACACGGTGCTTCTGCTTGATGAGGTCGAGAAAGCCAATCCATATTTGATGAACCTGTTTCTTCAGGCCTTCGACGAAGGTTGGCTGACGGACGGCAGGGGCAAAAAGGTCTACCTTTCAGATGCAATCGTGATAATGACATCGAACCTTGGGTCGGAGAATTTCAAGAAGTTTGAAAAGCCGCTCGGATTCGGGCAAAAGACTTTGGGCGATGTGCGCGAGATCAAGGGTGCGGTAATGAAAACTGCCGAGCAGCGGTTTTCTCCGGAGTTCCGAAATCGCATCGATGAAATCGTAGTCTTTTCACCTCTCACCATGGACGAGGTCAGAGAAATCGCAACGATCTATCTCTCGAAACTCAAAAAGAACATGGAGCGACAAGGAAAGCAGGTTGAAATAACGGAGGCTGCAATCGACAAGCTCACGGAAAAAGGCTTCAGGCCCGCTTATGGCGCGCGATTCCTCAAACGCCATGTCGACCAGAAGGTGAAACTCCCGATTACCAATCAATGGAAGCTGGCGACGCGTTTCACAGTCGACGTTGAGAACGATGACATCGTCGTCAAGGCGATGGACGCGTTCAGTCTCAATTAATCTCGGATTAAGAATTCGAAAAATAAAAAAGGCCACGGTTGTGGCCTTTTTTCGCTTGGATTGGTGACTCAACTCGGTGACAAATCAGCCTTCGGATTTTTGCAGAAGGTCTCGAGGACATGGATGAATTCAGCGGGCTTCTCCTCCGGAATGAGATGGCCACATTGCTTGAAGACGACCAATCGGGATTGCAGGACAAGTCTGAACATCTTTTCACCCATATGGACGGGTATCAATGGATCGGAATCTCCCCAAATGAGAAGCGTCGGCTGATTTATCAGTTCGGCGTCTTCCGAAATGCGGTCGGCATCCCAATTTCGTGAGGTACTGATGAGGGCCGACTGAGTCTCAGCAGAGCGCAGAGGTCGCTGATAGTTCGCCACACGTTGCGTGGTGACGATTCCGCGGTTGGCTGGGGCAATCATGTGGGCAAGGCGGCGAGCGAGGAAAATCTTAGAGTCCACAAGGAATGCCGTCGACACTTCGCCGACCCCAGGAACCGCACCGAGCCTCATCAGAACATGACTCTTTGGTCTGTTATCGATGACACCGGCGACCGAAACGAGTTTTTCAACTCTCTCGGGATAGTCGAGCGCGATGGTTTTGGCAACAGCGCCGCCGTAAGAATGGCCAACGATTGTCGCAGTTCCGATTCCGAGAAGGTCCATGAACCTCTCGACCATCCGAGCCTGAGCTTCGATTGTGTACTCGAACCAATCGGGCTTCTCAGAGAAACCGAAGCCGACAAGATCGAGTGCTATCACCCGAAATCCGCGGCGGGCCATCTCGGGTGCGGCGGTGGCCCACGTCACCGTGGATGCACTGTATCCATGAATGAAAATGAGGGTCTTATCTGATTTATCTCCGAATTCCTGATAGTGGATTTCCAATCCATCGACGTCGATAAAGCGCGAGCGGTCTGAGTTAGGAACGAGATGTGAGACGTCGTCCCAATCGACCGATTCGGGACGTGCGACATATTTCCACGCTATCGCGAATCCGATTCCACCACCCACGATCAATGCGATGTCCCGCTTCTTCATCGTTTAATTCTCCTTGGTGATTACATTAACACTACAGAGGGGTGAACTGCGGTGTCAGACCCGCGATAGACTCCTATCGCTATCAATATCCCAGTCCGATCCAACATCCGTACATACTCTCCATCGCAAAAAGATTCAGAACGGATCCGCGTCGAGAGGCCTTGTCGGGTCCTCGGAATCCGATCGTCTTCAAGGGTGATTGAGGGAAGATGCTCGGCGGCAACGTGGAGCGGTCTGATGAATTCTTCTCGGTTTGAAGATTGCTCCAACTGCTCGAGGCTGACGGCGTCAGAAAGATAAAAACGTCCTGACCGAATCCGGCGGAGGGAGGTAAGATGTGCGCCGGTTTCAAGCTTTGATCCAATCTCTTCTGCAAGGACCCTCACATAAGTTCCCGCGGAGCAGACCACCCTCAGGCGGTGATCGCATTCGGA
>CAXRBW010000187.1:0-2181 GCA_964228775.1 Pyrinomonadaceae bacterium
AAAAGGGTGGCGTAGGGAAGTCGACAACGGCGATAAACCTCGCTGCAGGATGTGCGCTTTTAGGTAAAAAGGTGCTTCTCGTCGACCTCGACCCCCAAGGCAATACCTCGGTTGCGTTTCTCGATAGCGCCGATATCACAAAGACAGCGTTCGAACTTCTAACCGAGCCCGATCTCACGTGGGAGTCGGTCATCCGAACCACCGGGGTACCCGGTCTAGACGTGGTTCCTGCCAGAATCAGTCTCGCAAAACTCGAGGCGAAGCTCGTCGGAGATTTCGACGGAATCTATAAGCTGAGAGACCGAATTGAAAAGATAAAAGGGAATTACGACTTAATTATTTTCGATACACCGCCGACGCTCGGAATGATCACTGTCAATGCGCTTGTTGCGGCGAAGCATGTTCTCGTTCCCATACAGGCATCATACTTCGCACTTGAAGGCGCGGACGACCTGCTCGACACCATCGAGAAGATTCGTAGCCGACCCAATCCAGATTTAAATCTTATAGGAGTGCTCGTGACGCTCTTTGATAAGCGGACAGCACTCAGCAAGGATGTGCTCAAACATATCCGTTCTAATTTCGGTAAAAAGATGTTCGACACCGTTATCAGCAGGAGCGTAAGACTCGAAGAATCGCCTGCTCACAAGGAAACCATCTTCACCTTTGCTCCGAGCTCGACCGGTGCCGCGGAATACCGCAGACTCTGCGAGGAGGTGCTTAAACGTGTCTAAAAGAGGATTACCATTGGATCTTAAACCGAGACATGACCTGCATTACATTGAGGAGCTGGCGCAACCGAACCGTACCGTTGGTCGCATCATCTCCATCGACCTTCTTGAGCCGAACCCTGAACAGCCACGCTCGGAGTTTGGGGATCTAAGCGAGCTAACTTCTTCAATCAAGGAGCACGGCGTCCTCGAACCCCTTCTTGTTCGCCAAATCGATCGCACCGACAGGTTCATGATCATCGCCGGCGAAAGACGCTGGCGCGCAGCCAATCTCGCAGGCCTCACTGAGGTTCCGTGCATAGAGCTGAACATTTCTGATGAATCGGTTGCTGAGATAGCCCTCGTTGAAAACCTGCAACGAAAGGATCTTACGATTTGGGAAGAGGCAGATGGTCTTGCGCTGCTTGCGAGTAAATTCGGCTATACCCACGATAAGATTTCCCAGACAATCGGCAAAAGCAGAAGCACCGTGACGGAATACATGTCGATTGCAGGAATCCCGCAGGAGGTCAGGGAGAAATGCCGGGTGGCCAACATCACGGCCAAGACCTCACTGCTTGAAGTTGCGAGACAATTCGATGACGCGGCAATGATTGAATTCGTCGAGAGTCTCGGACAGGATGGATTGAGCCGGGAGGAGATCCGGAGGAAAGTAAGACCCGAGACAAAGCCTCGCAAGCCATCGGTAGAGAACCCAGGCTCAAACCCCGGTGCAGTGATTCCCATATCGACTCCAACTGACGTCGAAGTTCCGGCAGATCCAGGTGGCACGAAGTTCACCTACGAATCAGAGACGAATGGATTCGTCGTTGAGATCGTCTTCAACCATGATGAGCGGCTTGAAAGGAAGGAAGTACTCCAAGCCTTGAAAGAAGCGTTTGATCACGTGAAGGCTGGCCGTTAAGCACCTGTCTCCATCTTTATAACATAATCTTTATTATCAGACTCAAATACTATGATGCCCTGTTTATAGGTGCTTAAGCCTATAAGGGGTCAATTAGGGTTCTTTGGGCATCAATGGAAGTCGTGGGATTCGGCATGGAATCTCATAAACGATAGTCGCTCGAAATAGAGCCCTTTCACCATCACAGTGCCGCGACTCTTCTCTACCTGCCCCTTTATCAGCATGTATGAACTTTCGAGAATCGGTCGCCTGAACCTCTCATAGACATCCGGCATGACGATGAAGTTGGAGATCCCCGTCTCGTCCTCGAGGCTGATGAACAGGACTCCATTGGCGGTGCCTGGACGCTGACGACATATCACCGCCCCGCAGACTGTCACGAGATCTCTCGGACTTGCCGCGACTAGCTCTTCCGAAGACATGACTTGCCTGCGACGCAGTGCGGGTCTTATCAGTGCCATCGGGTGACGGTCCGTGGTCAAGCCGGTCGCATGAAAGTCGGCCTCAATTCTTTCGATATCCTCCATCATCGGCAGCGGAGATTCG
>CAXRBW010000188.1:0-2336 GCA_964228775.1 Pyrinomonadaceae bacterium
ATGATGACAAGACCCTTTTCGCCGAGCGTCGCGCCATAGAGTGCGATCTCCGCATCGGTGACTACCTCGACGGTTCGGACGCGTGTGAGTTCGGAGATGCGCTCACGGAGGATGCTTCTGAAATCCTGTCGACGCACGCCCGCGATTCCACATTCGATCGCGGCGATCTCAGAAAGTTTTCTCGAAGCGGCATCGCATGCATTCTCAATCGCAGAGAAGATGTTTGATACCGAGGTCTCGATGCCGACCCGCAGGGGATTCGCCGCACCGCCCGAACCTTCGCCCAGAACTAGGCCGTCAGCGTCCGTTATGACGGCATGGGTTTTGGTCCCTCCGCCGTCAACTCCTGCGAAAAGACCCCGCTGTCCACTTGTTGTTAGGTCTAAATCCGGCATCCGCCGCGTCCCCTTATTCGGTACCGATATTTAGCCATCACCCCAATGCATAATCAAAACTAAAAAGATTGATAATACCAATAAGAAACCTTAATAGTGCATTGATGGCACGATTTTCGTGATAGATTACATCAGCTTTTATTATCGATAAGAAACCGCCATAATCGCGGATAAAAAGGGAAAAGATGGAAATCAGACAGCTCAAGGCATTCATCGCCATCGCCGAAACGAAAACTTTCACGGCGGGCGCCAAGCGCATGAACGTCACCCAGGCGGCGATCTCGATGCAGATCCGTCAGCTCGAACAGGAGGTCGGTGTACCTCTTTTTGTGCGCACTCCCCGCAAAGCGGTCCTCACCGAAGCGGGCGAACATCTCATCGGACGGGCGAGGAACATTTTGCGCGAGCATGATGCGGCAGTCGCCGAGATCGCGGAACTCGCTGGATCCGAGCATGGCCGATTGAGAATCGGATCGGCATCGGCAGCGTTCTCGATCGAACAGCTTCCGGTGATTCTTGAGAAACTCAAAAAGAAATTTTCCAATGCTGAAATTTCCGTCAGCTCGGGAACGAGTCAAGCACTGGTCGAGAAAATAATTCACGGCGAGATCGACGTCGCATTCGTCTCTCTTCCGGTCGAGGCGGCGAACATCCACACCGAACTTCTTTTCAGTGATGAGATTCTCGCCATCGCACATCCGTCGCACAGACTTGCCGGCGAGTCCGTTGTCAGCGCTGCAGATCTTGCGCGCGAACCGCTCATTCTCGGCGAGAAGGGTGGCAACACCCGCCGCATGATCGATGAATTCTTCCAGCAGTCGAACGTCAAGCCGCGCGTTGTGATGGAGCTCTCACGCCAATCGGCGATCAATCGAATGGTCGAGAACGGTTTGGGCGTCGGCATTGCCGGTGCGAAGGGAATTGCCAAGGCCGTCGGTGAAAAGCGCCTCGTTTCCTGGATGATCGAGGGATCTGAAATCAGGTGGGAACTGGGTCTCGCATGGATCAGGGGCGGGTATCGCTCGCCGATCGAAAAGGAATTCACACTGCTCTGTCAGTCCATCTTCAAGAACAAATAATCTAGGCACCCTCCGCGTCATCATGAAAACTTTCAAGCAATCGATCGCCCTACTGATACTTTTCTCAGTCTTCGGTTCGACAGCCATTGCACAGACGAAGCCCTCTGTGAACATATCTGCGCTCAGCGTCCGTCTGCGTTCACTTATCGAAGCCGATATCAAAGCGAAAAAATTACCGGGCGCGGTCGTTCTTGTCGGACATCGCGGACGCGTGGTCTTCAAAGAAGCGTTCGGGAACAAGGCGGTCGCTCCGACGTCTGAGCCCATGACGACCGACACGATTTTCGACATGGCGAGCGTCACGAAAGTAGTCGCGACCTCGACGAGCATGATGATTCTTGTCGAACGCGGCGAAGTGCGGCTTTCAGACACGGTCGGAAAATTCTTTCCTGAACTCAAGGACGATACGGTTAAGCGGATCACGGTTCAGCAGCTGATGACCCATGTCACGGGTTTTGCGCCTGATTTCGATTTGAAGCAGAAGTGGTCGGGGCGCGAGGGAATGCTAGGTGCTCTCGCGACCGAGCGCCTGCGCTCAGCACCCGGCACGAAGTTCGTCTATTCCGACATCGGGTTCATCGTTCTCGGCGAAATCATCGAGCGCGTGAGCGGAAGAAGTCTCGACAGATTCTTCGCCGAAGAGGTCGCTGCCAAAATCGGGATGCGTGACAGCGGATTTAGACCGCTCGACAAGAAGGACGACTCGAAGCTCAGACGCATCGCTCCGACGGAGAACATTCGAGGTCAGCAAAATTATCTCGGATCAAAATTCGAAGGTCCCGATGCTGCTGGAGAGCAGATGCTCCGCGGCGAAGTGCATGACCCGACGACCTATCGCATGAATGGAGTCGCAGGTCATGCC
>CAXRBW010000189.1:0-6059 GCA_964228775.1 Pyrinomonadaceae bacterium
TCCTCTGCCATTCGAAGCAGTTGGTTATATTTCGCTATGCGGTCGGACCGTGATAGAGATCCGGTCTTGATTTGACCCGCATTCGGCGCAACTGCATGGTCTGCGATGAAAGAGTCTTCTGTTTCGCCCGACCGATGTGAAATTACGGCCGTCATATTGTTCTGCTTGGCCAGCTCTATCGCATCCAGCGTCTCAGTCAGCGTTCCAATCTGATTAACCTTGATAAGAATCGAGTTGGCGGCACCTTCGTCGATCCCCTTTTGTAGGAACTTTGTATTCGTGACGAAAAGATCGTCACCTACCAGCTGAATTTTACCTCCCAATCGGGTCGTGATGTTCTTCCAGCCCGCCCAGTCGCTTTCCGCAAGTCCGTCTTCGATCGAAATGATCGGATACCTGTCACACCAATCGACCCAGAAATCAACCATTGCATCAGATGACAGCACGCGACCGTCACTCTTCTTGAACACATAGTTTGTGCCGTCGAAGAACTCACTTGCGGCGGGATCAAGCGCAATCATCACATCTTTCCCGGCAGAATAGCCCGCCTTTCCGATTGCTTCGAGACTGGTCTCGATGGCATCTTCATTTGAAGTCAGGTTTGGCGCAAAACCGCCTTCGTCGCCAACGCTGGTTGCGAGCCCCTTTGAGGACAGCACTTTCTTGAGACTGTGAAAAATCTCAGCACCCGCGCGCAGTGCCTCTGAGAAACTTTCTGCTCCGACCGGCATCACCATGAATTCCTGAAAGTCGACGTTGTTATCGGCGTGCGCCCCTCCATTGATGAGATACATCATCGGAACGGGAAGGGTCTTTGCATTCGCACCACCTAAATATCTGTATAGGGGCGTCTGCTGAAATGCGGCGGCGGCGCGGGCATTGGCCATCGAAACTGCGAGCAATGCGTTGGCACCTAAATTCGATTTATTTTCAGTTCCATCCAGTGCGAGAAGGGTCTCGTCGATCAATGCCTGATCGAGGCTATCCAGTCCCTCGATTTCATAAGCGATTTTTTCATTAATGTTGCCGACGGCCTTCAGCACTCCCTTTCCAAGGTACCGGCGCGCATCACCATCCCTGAGTTCAACCGCTTCATTCTCGCCCGTCGAAGCTCCAGATGGCACTGCGGCACGACCTAATGTCCCATCTTCCAGAATCACCTCGGCCTCAACGGTCGGATTACCCCTTGAATCCAGAATCTCCCGCGCCCAAACCTCTTGAATCACACTCATCACAAAACCTCTTTAAAAATTATTTCGCCTCTTTTCCAACAGTCGTGCCGGTCTCGTCGCTCACCTCTTCCGAGTGGGCAAGATTGAGAATCACTTTCATGATTCTCCTTCTCTTGACGCGCTCGATGGTGAACACATGGCCGTTGAAAAAGACCTGTTCGCCTTCGGCGAGGATTGATCCAGACTCACTCATCAAAAATCCAGCAATCGTCGTGTAGCCCTCCGACACTGGCAGCTGCATACCAAGTCGCTTGTTGAGATCTCGGACAGCGAGGCCTCCGTCCAAAAGATAGCTTCCCTCAGACTGCAGTTTGATCTGCTCGTTTACTTCTTCATCATGCTCATCCGAGATATCACCAACAATCTCTTCGAGCAGATCTTCCAAAGTAATGATTCCCTCGACGCCCCCATGTTCGTCGACAACGAAACCGAAGTGGAATTTCTCGGTCTGCATTTGCCGAAGGACTTCCTCGAGCTTTGCAGTGTCGACCACATAGTATGGCTTCTTCAGTACCCTCTCGAGCTTGAACATCCGCGGCTTGAGGATCAAATACTGCATCACGTCTTTACTGTGAACGAAGCCCCGTATGTCATCGAGAGATTCCCCGTAAACCGGCAAACGCGAATAGCCGTACTGTCGAAAAGCGCGCGAAATGTCTTCGAGGCTTGAGTCGGCAGGTATCGCAACGACTTCGGTCCTCGGAACCATTGCCTCTCTCACCGTCGTCTCAGAAAACTCAAAGACTTGGTTGATGAGGCGCTGCTCTTCCTCTCTGAGATGTCCGCTTTCGTGGGAGACTCGGATCAATTGCCGGATTTCCTCAGACGTGTAGCTCGAACCATGATCCCCGGAAGGCTTTAAACCAAATAGACGGACAGTTTTGGTGCCAGTCCAATCCAAAAGGCGAATCGGCATGTAAAAAATCCGATAAAAAATCTGGAGTGGCAGTGCCACAAAGACGGACACGCGCTCAGAAAGTTCAAGTGCGGCAGTTTTCGGTGCAAGTTCACCAAACACGATGTGGAGAAATGTGATGATCGAGAACGCGATTGCAAAAGAAATCGTATGAAGAACTGCACCCGTGGCGATTTCGGGGAGATTCAGCCATTGGGCGACGACGAAAAGCGGTGCATCAATCACCCGAGCCACAGCCGGCTCTCCGACCCAGCCGAGACCGAGTGAAGAAAGCGTGATTCCGAGTTGGGTCGCAGAGATGTAGGCGTTGAGATTGTTTAAAATCGCAAGGACTCTCTCCGCAGATTTCTGACCTTCGGCGACAAGGGCCTCGATCCGCGACTTTCGAACAGCAACCAAGGCAAATTCTGCAGCCACAAAAAAGCCGTTCGCAATCACCAGAAAAACGACAAGGATGAAATTAAAGACCGTGGAGGTCCAGCTCAATGCTGGAGCGCTGTCTTCAGTCAGAAGCATCAGTAGAGAAAAACTGGCAGGATCGTCCATCAGAAAGAGGCGCAACGGCGTTGGTTGAATGAAATTTTCAGTTGCGCTGAATGCAAGATTGTAACACAGCCTCGGGATTACTGTTCGTAATCATCCTGAACCGAAGGAATCGAGAATCTCATCGATGACCATGATGCAAGATCCACATCCACTGCCGGCGTTGCAGCGGGCCGATATATCTTCGAACGACTCACATCCCTCAGAGATCAACTCAATAACAGCCCGCTCCTCGACCCCGAAACAGGAACAGATGAGTGGAGTTGAACGAACTGATTCTTCGATACAGCGCATGCGGTGGTCGGCGAGCGCCGCATCTAATGCTCTCGACAGAGCCCTGCGACATCCGTCCTTACATGGCAGTTCTTGATTTAGTTCGGCAAAAACTCCATCGAGCATCCCACTCCGCGCAATGAAAGTGAGTGAGTTAGTGGAACAAGTGGTCAACTCTCTGCAGACCAGTTCTGCCGCCGCCTTCATCAAATCACAACCGATACACTCAAATCCGGCATTGATAATTGCCCCCGTGACCCCATCCACATCAAGACCTAAGCGGACGGAGCACCCGCATTCAGGATTCGAATCGGCGCCGATTGATTTTGCGCCTGCGAGGCCTTCGTGGTGAAGATCTTCAAATGGACTGGAAAGAGGTAGCGGCTTCTCACTCACCCGAAAAACTTAATTCCGCTCGGCTCCAAATGCAATGGCAGGATTCCATTTTCTTGTGAGCCGTGTAAAATCATGCACTGAAACTATGCAACTAGGGCGACTCATACTCATACTCCTCTCGATAACTCTCCTGACCACGTCCTGTAAAAGGTCTGCGGCGCCGGTTTCTGTAGCCGAAAATCCCTCATCGGTGAATGGGGTTCAGATAGGAAGCTCTACACTGCCGCGGGCTAAGGCCCTGGAAGATATGAGCTGGACCAAGCTCGACGGATTCGAACAAAAACTGCGCGACCTTCGCGGGAAGGCTGTGATACTCGATTTTTGGGCCACGTATTGCAAGCCATGTCTTGAGGAGATTCCCCATCTCATGGAGCTTGAAAAGAAATACGGAAAGGAAAATCTGGTGCTCGTCGGCCTTCACGTGGGCGGCGACGAGGACCGTCCAAAAATTCCAGAGTTCGTCGAGAGACTCGGAATCGGGTACACACTGGGCATTCCTGAACTCGCCCTGCAGGAGTTTGTCTTCGCGGGTACCAAGGGGGAGATTCCACAAACAGCTGTCTTCGACAGGCGCGGCAATATGGTCGCGAAGTTCATCGGCTTCGACCCAGAGACCAAATCCAAGCTGGATGAGGCAGTTTCGACCGCGGTTCAATCCAAATGAGCAATCATATCGAACTCGTTTCAGCGGGTGGTGTCGTTTTCCGTGATGCCGAAGGCGGAATCGAGATCGTTCTGATTACGACCGATGAAGAGTTCCGTTGGCAGCTACCGAAAGGGCTCATTGACGAAGGCGAAACAGAAGAACAGGCGGCACTCAGAGAAGTCAGCGAGGAGACTGGGGTCGAAGGCAGAATTCTCAGAAAGTTGGATGTCATAGACTATTGGTTTGTGGCGTCATATGACGGACCGCACACTCGCTACCACAAGCATGTTCATTTTTTCCTGATGGAATATCTTTCTGGATCTACGACTCAACATGACGACGAAGTCCTCGAAGCCAGATGGTTTCCACTCGCCGAAGCAATTCAAATCTTGGAATTCGATACTGAGAGGGCGGTGCTTGAAAAAGCATTCTCAATACACGAATCATCGTGAGAATTTGCTATCTCGACAGTCGGGAATACAATCATCGAAACATAATTTCAAGGAGATTTCCGATGCGTCTTTTCATATTCACCTCGCTTGTCGTTTTAACCATGTCATTCGGCTTGTACGGCCAGACCGAGGACATCAACCGGTCGACCTCAATGGTCATGCCAAAAGTGGTCGAATGGCGACGTCATCTGCACGAGTTTCCCGAACTTTCCAACCGGGAATTCAAAACATCAAAATATATTGAGGAACATCTTAGAAAGCTCGGGCTCGAGGTTCGTACCGGAATCGCGCATACGGGAGTAGTTGGGATTCTTAAAGGCGCGATGCCTGGTCCGACAATCGGACTTCGGGCTGATATCGACGGCCTCCCGGTCACAGAAAAGAATGGTCTGCCGTGGGCCTCAAAGGAGACTGCCGATTTCAATGGTCAGAAAGTCGGTGTCATGCATGCCTGTGGTCACGATACACATATCGCGATTCTCATGGGAACGGCGGAAGTGCTGGCAGGAATGCGGAACAGAATCAAGGGAACCGTTGTCTTCATTTTCCAGCCCGCAGAGGAGGGTGCTCCCGCTGGTGAGGAAGGTGGCGCCGATTTGATGGTTAAGCAGGGTGTTATGGACAATCCGAAAATCGATGCAATCTTCGGCCTTCATATCAACTCACGCACGCCGAGCGGCACCATCGCCTACAAATCCGGTTCTTTCATGGCCTCAAGCGATTGGTTCACAATCAAGGTCAAGGGAAAACAGTCACACGGTGCGTACCCGTGGCTCGGTGTCGATCCAATAGTCACCGGGTCTCAGATAATCACCGGCCTGCAATCCATCGTATCGAGAAGAACCGAGCTACCGACATCCCCGCTAATCATTACGGTTGGACGCATAAATGCCGGCGTAAGGGAGAACATCGTTCCTGAAGAGCTGTTTATGGCGGGAACCATCCGAACGCTCGACGAGGGAGTTCGGGCGGATGCGCATGCCAAGATCAAATCAACGGCCGAACTGATTGCGGCAAGTATGGGTGCGACAGCAGAGGTGGTCATCAATAAACGAACTCCTGTCACGTATAACACTCCAGAGCTCGTTAAGAAGTCTATTCCCTCGCTCGAAAAGGCAGCGGGCAAGGACTTCGTCATAGAACGGGAATGGGTTACCGGTGCTGAAGATTTTGCTTTCTACCGCGCCAAGGCCCCTGCATTTTTCTTCTATTTGGGCGGAATGCCGAAAGGGTTGGATCCTGCAAAAGTCGGCGACCATCACACTCCTGACTTCTTTGTCGAAGACTCAGGACTCGATGTCGGCATCAAAGCGTTCTGCAACCTCGTCTTAGATTTCGTCAAATAAAGTCAGAAGGAGTTAGACGAGCTAAGGGGTTGGAATAATTTGGAGATTGGGTTCGAATCTCGGGTTCGGACCTCTCATTGGCACAATCTGAGCAGCATTCACACCTCTGAAAAGCGGAGTGAAGACCCATCTACTCCTAGACTCGATTCCGTAATAGCTGATTACCGAATCTCTTCTGCTCGAGGTGGCTACTCCGATGAAGTCGACGCCTGAGGTGGGATAATCAGCGCCCTCCGCCCCTGAAGCCTCAAGGTC
>CAXRBW010000190.1:0-4981 GCA_964228775.1 Pyrinomonadaceae bacterium
GTGCAGCGACGATTGCTGCCGACCTCGTGATATCGGGACTACTGGAGCCGAGCCGTGCTGCTCGGATGATTGAGTTCAATGCCGAAGATAAGCGGTACCCACATTTTTCAGTAACGGTCGATGCATTGATGGGCCGAACCTGGAATGCACCGCGGCCCTCAAGCAGTTACGAGGCCCAGATTCAAAATGCTGTTCGCAGTCTGCTCGTGGAAAGGTTGATGGATCTCGCTGCAAGCAGCGATGCCTCCTCTGCTGTTAGGGCCGTTGCAGTGGGAGCCTTGCACAAACTCAACGAATCACTCAAAGCGGAACTTCGTCGCGGTGCGGGTGTCGAGAAGAGGCTTGTCCAACAGGATATCGAGCGCTTTCTTACAAGGCCCGATCAGCCGAGATCGAAGCCGCAGTCACTTCCTGTGCCCGCTGGAGAACCGATAGGAAACTAAGGAAATCCGATGAAGCTCAAACCCTCAATTGATTGGTTACTCGTCTTCGTGCCTGCGGCGATTGCCATGCGGTTCGTGCCTGAACTTGAAAACCCGACCGCATTATTCATCGTTTCCTGCATCGCTATAATTCCGCTTGCGGGCTGGATGGGAAAGGCGACTGAGCATCTTGCCGCCAGAACGAGTCAGGGCATCGGGGGGCTTCTCAATGCGACCTTCGGAAACGCCGCCGAGCTGATCATCGCATTGTTCGCCCTTTCAAAAGGTCTCGATGGAGTGGTCAAGGCCTCGATTACCGGATCGATAATCGGAAATATCCTCTTGGTGCTGGGGCTTTCGCTCGTGGCGGGCGGCAGTAAATTCAAAACTCAGAAATTCCAAAAGACCGCCGCGGGCACCACGGCAACGGCGTTGACACTCGCCGCGATTGCGCTGCTGATTCCGACCGTCTTTCATAACGTCGCGCGCACGGTACCTTCGGGCCTTGGCGGATGGTCGATTGAGAAGGAACAGAGTCTCTCGGTGGCAATCGCCTCGGTGCTTTTTCTCACCTATATCTGCACACTCGTCTTTTCACTCGTGACACATAAGTCACTCTTCGCGGGTGAGGCACTACGCGGTGCAACGCAAGAGGTCGGCCTTGAGGAAGAAAGGTCTGACCGATGGACGTTGATGAAATCGGTCTCGGTGCTTGTCATTGCAACGGGTTTCGTAGCCCTCATATCGGAATTTCTAGTCGGTGCGGTTGAGGCGGCCCGCGGCGCACTCGGGTTTTCCGAAGTCTTCATTGGTGTGATTGTCGTGGCCATCATCGGCAATGCCGCCGAACATTCATCGGCCGTGCTGATGGCAATGAAGAACAAGATGGATTTAACCCTCGGGATAGCGCTTGGTTCGAGTCTGCAGATCGCGATATTCGTCGCGCCGATTTTGGTATTTGCATCCTATCTATTCGGTCGCCCGATGACGCGTGAGTTCACCATTCCCGAGGTCATCGCGGTCTTCGCCGCAATACTTATCGTCCATCAGATTTGCTCCGACGGAGAGAGTAATTGGATTGAGGGCGTGCAGCTTCTTGCCGTCTATGTGATTCTCGGAATACTTTTTTATTTTCTTCCCGAAATCCATCATGTCACGGGGCCGGTCATCAACTCCGCGCACCAATTGACGCATTGATCTGATATTGAAATGCAGCACTGCGACCTACTCATCACCAACGCCAGCGAACTTCTGACCTGCGCCTCAGGCGGCAAGGCGAAGAAGGGTGCGGAGATGAAGGACCTTGGCATCATTGCGCGCGGTGCGGTCGCAGTGAAAGACGGCAGGATTCTCGAAGCGGACATCGCCTCCGCACTCGAAGCGAAGTACAGTCCAGACCGGACGCTCGATGCCAGTGGCAGGGTCGTAATGCCGGGATTTGTCGAGTGTCACACTCATCTCGTCTTTGCGGGGAATCGGCTCGATGAATTTGAGCAGAAGATCGCAGGTGCCGACTACCTTGAGATTCTCGGGAAGGGCGGTGGAATACTTTCGACCGTTGCCGCCACTCGGAAGGCGGACCTTGAAAGCATAGTGACAGCGTCACGCCCACGCCTTCGCAAGATGGTCGAGAGTGGTGTGACGACATGTGAGATAAAAACGGGATACGGGCTCGACCTTGAGACCGAACGGAAGATGCTCGAGGCAATAATCAGGCTCGGCGAAACCGAAAAAATCGACATCATCCCGACATTTCTTCCCGCTCATGCCGTACCGCCCGAGTTCAAGGGCCGTGCCGATGATTATGTCGAGCTGATTTGCACCGTGATGTTGCCTCAAATTGCCTCCGAAATCCTGCCAGGTCTGAGCGTTCCGATTTTCGTTGATGTGTTCTGTGAAAAGAATGCATTCGACCTCACTCAGTCGAAAAAGATTTTGGAGAGAGCCAAGGAATTGGGTTTTGCACTCAAGGCGCATGTCGATGAGTTCACGAATCTGGGTGGTGCTCGAATGGCAATCGGGCTCGGCGCAACATCGATTGACCATCTTGACGCAATCTCCGATGAAGAAGTTGGGCTGCTCGCAGACTCCGACACAATTGGTGTCGTCACTCCCACTGTAAATTTCAATCTAGGTGCGAAAGAATTTGCTGATGCGAGAAAGATGATCGATCGGGGCTGCGCAATTGCGGTTTCGACCGACTATAATCCTGGCAGCGCACCGACCCCGTCACCGATGATGGCGATGGCGATTGCGGCGCGATATCAAAAGATGCTTCCAGCTGAGACAATCAATGGTGCAACCATCAACGGGGCCTTTGCGGCGGGTGTCGGGTCCCTGTGCGGTTCGATTGAGCCGGGAAAATTGGCCGATATGCTCATCTGTGACGTCGGGGATCACAGGGAGCTCGTCCATGAGTTCGGCCGTAACCATGTCGAGCGAGCGATAAAACGGGGAGAGGTGATTGTCTGACGCGATGAAAGAAATTTTGCTTGATGGATCAAGTCTGACGATTGCTGATGTCGTTGCAGTAGCGTACGGAAAGCCGGAAACGCCGAGAGTTTCACTGAGTGAAGTGGCGCGAGTCAAAGTGGCGCGCGCCGCCGCGGCAGTTGAGACATTGGTCGGGAGTGGCGAGGTTGCATACGGCATCACGACCGGCTTTGGTGCATTCAAGAGCAAGGTAATTTCTCGCGATGAAACCCTCGAGCTACAACGAAACATACTTATCAGCCACGCCGTAGGCCTAGGCGAAAGACTCGATGTGCCGACGGTGCGAGCGGCAATTCTGATCCGAGCGAACACGCTCGCGCGGGGCCACTCCGGCATCACCGTAGATACGCTCGAGACCCTTATCGCTTTTCTCAACACCGGCCTTCATCCTGTAACCCCATCCAAGGGAAGTCTCGGAGCTTCAGGAGACCTCGCACCGCTCGCCCACATCGCACTACCACTCATTGGCGAGGGCGAGGCTGAGATCGGCGGCGAGATTGTCTCGGGTGCCGAAGCGATGAAGCGCGCGGGCCTCAGCACCCTGACTCTCAAAGCAAAAGAAGGACTCGCGCTGACTAACGGGACCAGTGTCATGGCCGCCATCGGCGTGCTCGAGGTGGCACGTGCAAGAAAACTAGTAGGTCTCGCAGAAATTGCGGCCTGCCTTTCGCTCGAAGCACTCAACGGAACTGATGCGGCATTCGACGAACGCATCCACGAACTTCGACCGCATTCAGATCAGATTCTTAGCGCATCCAATCTGCGGCGCATCTTAAAGGGTAGTGAGCTTGTACGGACGCCCGATGCATCGAACATCCAAGATGCCTATACACTGCGCTGCATTCCTCAGGTCTCAGGCGCAGTTCGCGGCGCAGTCTCATACGCCGAAGGCATTATGGAGACCGAGATCAACTCGGTCACCGACAACCCGCTAATCTTCATCAACCAAAGCGGTGCGGTCGAGGTGGTGTCGGGCGGTAATTTCCATGGCGAACCGCTCGCGCTCGCGATGGACCATCTCGCACTCGCGCTTACCGAGCTCGGTAATATTTCTGAACGCCGAATAATGCGCTTGACTGACTCGGATGCGAACGGAGGAGTCCTGCCCGCGTTTCTCACTCGGAACGGGGGTCTCAACTCGGGTTTCATGATTGTTCAATACACCGCGGCGGCGCTGTGCACCGAGAACAAAGTGCTTTCGCATCCAGCAAGCGCAGACACGATTCCGAGTTCGATGAATGTCGAGGACCATGTCTCGATGGGAATGACTGCAGGCATCAAGCTCAAGACGGTTTCAGCAAATGTTGCTGATGTCATCGCGCTTGAGCTTCTTTGCGCTGCGCAAGGGGTTGATTTTCGGCGAGCCGACGGCGAGGCGAGGCTCGGAGAGGGCACCGCCGACATGTACGATTCCATTCGCCGAGTAGTTCCATTCATCGAAAAGGATGTTGCACTCAAGCCCCACATCGAAGCCATACGCACACTCGTAACCGTGGCGATGAATTCATAAGCGATGCACAAGAGTTTTCAAATCATTCTGACCTTGGTACTGATTTCTTCTCTTTCTCAGGCTGCAAGCGCACAGACCGCAGAGTTTTTGAGGGCCGTAAAAGAAACACTTTCAAAAGCTACCTGGACGGTCGAGCGCGCGGGAAAACAGACAAAGATTAAGGGCAAGTCGCTCGAAGAAGTTTGCCATCTTGACGATGCGGTCGAGCGGCGGTTATTCGTTGAATATGGTGCGATGTATCTCGGAGTGAAGGGCATTACTCACCCATGGCGCTGCATCTTCGACGATCAGTCGGGTGTCGATGAATATCAGAAAATAGTACCTGCGCGCACCGAGAACATCGGCGGTACGACGATTACGCTCCAAACGCCGGCCGTGGAAGCGCTTCTCAAGGCAATTGAAGAAGCAAAGAAGAAGGGTAAGAGCATCACCCCGCGCGGCGGTCCGACGGCAGCAAAGCGTGCCTACGAGGACACGGCGAAATTCTGGAATTCGCGCCTCCTACCGGGCCTCGATTACTGGATCAAACAGGGTCGATTGACGCGCGATGACGCAG
>CAXRBW010000191.1:0-12089 GCA_964228775.1 Pyrinomonadaceae bacterium
CCATCGATTAACTGTGCGCCTTCGCGGGGAAACATCATCAAAACTGCAGCGGGCGAATTTGGGGAGCTGAGAACGAAAGCTGCGAGATTCTTATTCTCCGCAAAACTGTCTAGATCACCTGCTGCCAACGCATCGCTAAGGGCATCCGTCAACGATGCGCTCTCATCAATCGAGAATCCATTAGTGATGAACGGTTGAAATCTACGCTCATCGTTACTCTCTGCGAGAATAATTTTTCTAGCTTCACTTTCCTGGCTCAGAACTGCCACAAGCTCCCTAAAAAGAAGCTCGCGTGAGGCAGTCGCCTCGGTAAGCCGCATCATCAGTAGCTGAGCGTAGTTCGAGGAAGAGACAAGTTGACCCGCGCCTTTCTCACTTAGGAGAGCGATTTCGGTCTCAACTTTGGCCACTGATTCATCTACTCCGAGTCTGCGGAAGATCTCTAATGCGATTTTGAGATTTGCAGCGGCTTTTTTCGGTTCTTTAGTGGCGGTCTTTTTGCCGAGCTCGAAATGCGCAGTGGCGATTTGATAGACGTCTTCGGATGTTTCAAAAATGGTAATCGCTCTCTTTAGATGATAGACACCCGATTCGTAGTCATCGAGTTCAAATTTTATAAGACCTCGGAGACGTTGAATCATGCCAAGGACAAATAGTTCCGACGACGGATCGGTCGCCTCAATTGCTTCGATGTGTTTGAGGGCGTTTCCTGTTCGTCCGTCGAGAATGTCACATTCAGCTAGGACCAAGAGAGTCATGTTCGCTACCTGCCGACCCTTAATCAGATTGCAGATTGCTAAAGTCTCTTCAGCCTTGAAGCGAGCTTCATCTAGACGATTCTGCAGGACATAGCATCGCGATAGATTTCGCATCGCCTGCACACGGTAAAAATCACGTTTTCTCTCTTCGGCGACATCTATCGCTTCTTCAAATAGTTTCTCGGCCGCCCCGAGCTCTCCGCGGAGCATTTGCAATTCGCCGAGAGAATCAAGGACTCCCGATCGGTGAGCATGATCAACCTCATTAGCAATTTCGAGCGCCCGATTTATTGCCTCTTCCGCACGTTTCCATTCACCAAGAAGAATCAGGTTGATTCCGAGATTGTTGTAGGCGGCAACCGATTGCACCTTGTGCTCAGTCTGCGCAAAGAACTCAATTGATTTTTCGAGACAGGCGATTCCGTCCTGGGGCCGTCGCAGGAACCAATAGGCACCGGCGAGTTCCGAATAGACTTTTCCAAGCTGAAATGGCGCTGAACGGTCACCGACCATCTTGATTGCGAGATTGAAGTATTCAATGCCCTTTCGACTATTCCCCTCGAGATGGAAGCTTCCGCCAATCTCGCGATAGGCCTCAGCTATTCCGCGCCAATCACCTTGAACCCGAAAATATCTCAGAGCCTTTTGAGCGAAGTCTCGCGCTATGGCGATCTCACTTAACTTGCGGTAAACGCGAGAGAAAGAGACAAAAATATTTCCTAGAAGTCCTTCAAGTCTTTCCTGTTCAGCCTCTCGTTTGCATCTATTCAAGATCGCGACTGCGATGGGGAAGTCCGTGAGGTTGCTGTAGCAGATAGCGAGTTGTGTGAGTAGCGCTACCCGAGTCTCAGGTGAAAGAGCCTCAAGAGTCGAGCTTCCCTGAAAAGGTTTCAGCACTTCCAAAGAATCCTGGTATCTACCTTGAATCTCGAAAGAAAAAGCGAGAAGCGTCTTAAGAATTGCCTTCTCTTCATCGGAGGTAGATTTACCTAGCTCTGCGACCAGAAGCTTCTCGGCGGCGATGGCAAGCCCATCGTCGAGAAGCCCGGACGCAGTCTCAATCTTCTGGCGGATCTTTGACCCGCCTCCCGATTCGACTTCTGAATTGCCTGTTCGTCCTTTCATGGCCTTTTCGACCCAAGGTGCCTTTTCCGTGAAACGGAGGCAAAACTTAGGTCTCCTAAGGCGACTCTACCAAAAGAAAGAAACGATAGTCCATAAAAATGTTTAATTCGTATACAGTCAAAATGACCTTTCGAGGACCCCGAAAAATCAGATAAATACACTATGTAATTGCCAATTTTGCCAATTAGAACCGATAATCAATGACCTGATAAAAGGCCTGATGAATAGTCAGTAAACGGAATATGACCGATTTTCCTGTGAATGATACCTTCGGCGAGGATTTGGTCGACACGGACCTGAAAACGGAACATCCTCGACGTTTCAAGGTAATCCTGCACAACGACGACTTCACTACCATGGAGTTTGTCGTGTTCATTCTCAATCATGTGTTTCTCAGGTCGGAATCGGAGGCAACCGCAATCATGCTCCAGGTTCATCAGAACGGTGTCGGAATTGCCGGCGTCTATCCTCTTGAGGTTGCGAGGATGAAAGCAGACAAGACGAATAATCTTGCACGGGCGCGACAATTTCCGTTGCTCTGCACGATCGAGGAAGAATAGAAGTCCCTGTGAGATACTTGAATCAAACGTAACTTATGCTCACCAGAGAGCTCGAAGAAACACTAAGTCAAGCAGTAGACGAGGCAGTCAACTATCGTCACGAATACGTTACGCTTGAACATCTGCTCTACGCTTTGCTCGACAATCGAGCTGCGAGAAATGTGCTTATCAGTTGTGGCGCGAAGGTTGAAGAGATTGGTAAACAGCTCAAAGAATACTTCGCCAATGTTCTAGAGAAGGTCCCGATTGGCGCACAGCTGATGCCTGAACTGACATCTACCTTCCAGTCGACAATCCAGCACGCAATCCTTCAAGCAGAAAGCAGCGGACAGAAGACGGTGGATGGCGGCGCAATACTAAGTTCGATCTACCACGCCGAGCAATCCTACGCGGTTTATCTGCTCCTTCAGCAGGATATCGCCCGAATCGACGTTCTGAATTTCCTTGCTCACGGTATCGGTAAAAATGATGAAGCCTTAGGTGATTTTCACGATTTTCCGCGCCCCGCGCCCGAGGACGTGTTTCCCCAGGAAGAATCCCGTGAAGCCAAAGAGAAGAGAAGAAAGAAACATCCAATTGGGGTATATACCGAGGAACTTGTCGCAAAGGCTCGGGACGGACGAATCGATCCGGTAATCGGACGAACTGATGAGATTGAAAGAACTATCCAGGTTCTCTGTCGCCGTAAGAAGAACAACCCACTTTACATCGGTGAACCCGGCGTCGGTAAGACCGCATTAGCAGAGGGCCTTGCGCTGAAGATTGCGGAGGGCGATGTGCCCGATGTTCTCAAGAAATCAAAAGTCTACGCCCTAGATATGGGTGCGGTTGTCGCGGGCACGCGATACCGCGGCGATTTCGAACAGCGATTCAAAGCGATAATCAAGGAAGTAATACAGGACGAAGACGCAATCCTGTTTATCGATGAAATCCATACTATCGTCGGAGCCGGTAATGCATCCGGCACCACGCTTGACGCCTCAAACATCTTGAAGCCCGCACTTGCTGCAGGCGATTTGAGATGCATAGGTTCGACAACTTACGGAGAATACAAAACGGCCTTCGAACGCGACCGCGCACTTGCTCGACGCTTTCAAAGAATTGAGATTGGTGAGCCGACCATTGAAGAGACTTATGAAATTCTGAAAGGACTCAAGAAGTTTTACGAGGCCCACCACGGGGTCTCGTATTCGGATGAATCCTTGAAGGCCGCCTCCGAGCTGGCTGGCAAGTACCTGAACGATCGTCAGCTACCTGATAAGGCGATTGATGTCATTGATGAGGTGGGGGCCGCAATCAAACTACTCCCCGAAGATCAAAGACCGCAGCAGATTTCAGTCCAGATGGTAGAAAACGCCATAGCTCGCATGGCGAAGATACCTCCGAAAACAGTCGTTTCAGATGAAAAGGAACGTCTTAAATCGCTACGTCCAGATCTCAAAGGGGTTATTTTCGGACAAGATGAAGCCATTGACCGCATTGTGGATGCAATTCAGATTTCGCGAGCAGGCCTTTCAACTGAAACAAAGCCCGTTGGGTGTTTCTTGTTCTCAGGACCTACCGGGGTTGGGAAGACAGAGCTTTCAAAACAACTCGCATACCAACTCGGAATCGAGTTCATTCGTTTCGATATGAGCGAGTACGCCGAACCGCACACGGTGTCACGTTTGATAGGTGCTCCGCCTGGATATGTCGGCTACGACCAAGGTGGACTTCTTACCGAGGCTGTGATGCGAACGCCACACGCTGTACTAGTTCTCGATGAGATTGAAAAAGCCCATCCGAATCTTTTCAATTTGCTGCTTCAGGTGATGGATTCCGCCACCCTGACGGACAACAATGGAAAGAAAGCTGATTTCAGAAATATCATCATGATCATGACCACAAACGCAGGCGCGAGAGACCTGTCTAGCGGTGGAGTAGGATTTCGAAATGTTTCTGATTCAAAGGGAACAGGTCAGGGTGCAATTGAGAAGACATTTAGCCCCGAATTCCTCAATCGCCTTGATGCGAGAATTGCATTCCGCCCGCTCGATCTTGAAGTCATAAAGTCCATAGTCGACAAGTTCATCAACGAACTCAACGGGCAATTGGCCGAAAAACGAGTGCTCGTTGTCTTAGAGAATGAAGCGCGGGAGTGGCTTGCGGTGAATGGATTCGATGGGCGATATGGTGCGCGCCCGATGGCAAGATTGATTCATGAAAAAATCAAGCTACCACTTTCCTCTGAGATTCTATTCGGCAATCTTGCAGAAGGCGGCACGGTCAAGGTTTCTGAGAGAGATGGAGACCTCGTCCTCAATAGCTGAGTCGGTAAAAGCAAATGACAATACGAAAAACAAAAGTCATCGGATTCTTATTTCTTACAACCTTTCTCGTTCAATCTGTTTTTGGGCAGATTACACAGTCTTCGGTAAGAACACATCTTGAATTTCTCGCGTCTGATGCGATGCAGGGACGCGGAAGCGGTACCGAATTCGAGAAGCTCGCAGGTATGTACCTGGGAGCGATGATGCAGCAGTTTGGTGTCGAGCCCGCTGCTCTAAAGGGTGGTTATTTGCAGACCGTGGAGATTGCCCGGACCGTTGTTACTGGCACTTCACTGAACATTGCTTCGACGAATGGTTCGGTTTCGCTTGAAGCCGGCAAAGATTTTGTGCCGCTTCGAATCAGCAGCTTCTTTAGAGGACCAATTAAAAAATTGGGAGCTAACGAACTCCCTAACTCTGGCGACGTAGTTTTCATCAATTGGAAAAACACGGATGACCAGCAAGGGGCGATGCAGAGGCTCCAAAGCCTTTCTAAGTACGGCGTTGCGGGCATTATTGTCGAAGAGACCGAGCAGTGGAAGGCGTCATGGGCAGCTTTGTCGGCGCGGCGACAGTCCTTCACTACTATTGAAGGGGTCAAGAACGAGGGTCTGAATATTATCGTTGTGAACAAGTCTGTTGCAGACCGCCTCACCTCTCTGCCAATCGGAGCATTCGCTGACTTTAATGGCACAACGGGAGAAGCTCAAAAGCAATTTACTTGGAATGCTGTCGGTAAACTGACGGGATCAGATCCGCGGATGAAAGATGAGGCGATACTTCTTAGTGCGCACATGGACCATCTTGGTGTTCGGCAATCAGTTCCCGGCACTGACAAGATTTTCAACGGTGCTGATGATGATGCGTCAGGATGCGTCGCCGTTCTTGAGCTCGCAAAAGTTCTCGCGGCCGGAAAGAAACCAAAGAGAACGGTGTACTTCGCGTTTTTCGGCAGTGAGGAGGCAGGCGGCTTCGGATCACAGTACTTCGTAGCAACCTTGCCATTTCCGAAAGACAAATTGATTGCAAATCTCCAGTTTGAAATGCTCGGTCGTCCGGATTCAAAAGTTGGTGCCGATGAGCTTTGGCTGACTGGATACGAGCGCTCGAATCTGGGAGCGGAGCTTGCAAGGCGTGGTGCAAAACTTGTCGCCGATCCCCACCCCGCCCAGAATTTTTTCCAACGGTCCGATAATTACACTTTGGCGAGACAGGGAATTGTCGCCCATACCGTTTCAAGTTTCGGACTCCATAAGGATTACCATCAGGCGAGCGATGAATTTGGGACAATCGATCTCAATCACATGACAAGAAGTATCGAATCGATGGTGGTTTCGGTTAGATGGCTTGCTAATTCGACGTTCAGGCCGGAATGGGTGCCGGGTAAGAAGCCCTAATTCCGTTCAAAGTAATCCAACCATTACGGCCGACCAAACGTCATAGTCGATGTTATCTACGGCAATCTTGCCGCACCTTAAAAAGTAATTGGTTTTGCAGTTTATGTTGTTCCGGCTCAAGGTAATTATCCTGACCGTGCCCGTGTTGGCGTTTTTCATCGCTTACGGGATTGAGTGGACTGTATCAACGCAATCAAATCAGTCGGCCCTGCTTCCTGAATCTCCCCAGTCACTGTCCGCTTCGGATAACGATTACATAACCAAGGTAGGTTTGATGTGGGACGCGGTTCGTGGAGCCACTACATATCGGGTATTTCGAAATACTATTAACGATGTGTCGACTGCGACTGATGTCGGTACAACGCCGGCATATTATTTCTTTGACACCTCCGCCGTGCCTGGACAGACATACTTCTATTGGGTCCGCGCTGAAAACGCTTCAGGTGTCAGTGCAGTGAGCAATGTCGACCAAGGGAGTGCAGCTGTAGGCAGCATCTCGCAAGGTCCGTTTGCCCCACTAAATCCACCAAATGCCCCGTCTCAGAATCCTGTCACTGCGGCCAAAGCCTATCTTGGCAAAGCGCTTTTCTGGGACGAGCAACTTTCTTCTACCAACACTGTCGCATGCGGCACATGTCACCGACCTGCATCAGGAGGGTCTGATCCACGGACCAACTTCAACGATCTTACGACACGGGCTCCTGGTACCGATCAGACCTTCGGTTCTCCTGATGACACCTTCGGATCAAAAGGAGTCCCCCCGAATCAATTCGATGGCAGCTATTCTTCTACGCTCCAGTTCGGAGCAGCCGAGCAGGTAACTCCACGAAAGGCACAGAGCTATTTGAATGCGGCATTTTCTCCAAATGGACTGTTCTGGGACGGCAGAGCGACAAATATTTTTCGGGACCCAGTGACCAATTCCATCCTGTTGAATAATTTGGGCGCGATTGAATCACAGGCGAGCGAGCCTCCGCTGAGTTCTGCTGAGATGGCCCATAGCGGAGCAAATTGGATAGGAGTGGCCCAGAAACTCTCATCGGTAAAACCACTTGCTCTTGCAGAGAACATCCCGGCGTCTCTTTCACGTTGGATTGCCGGCCGAAGTTATCCCGAGCTTTTTGAAGAGGCTTTCGGCACGCAAGAAGTCTCCCCCGCTCGCATCATTCAAGCCATTGCTACGCACGAGAGAGTAGTTTTCACAGACCGCACTCCACTCGATCGGTATCTGCAGGGTATAGAGCAGCTGACGGCACAAGAAGACCGTGGTCGAAACGTCTTTCAACAGCTTCAGTGCAACACCTGTCATGGTGGTGCATTACTCAGCAATCAGACTTTTCAGAATATCGGAGTTGTCTCACAGACCGATGATCCGGGTCGTTATGGTGTTACTGGCGTTCAAGATGACCGTGCAAGATTCCGCGTTCCTAGTTTGAGAAACGTTGAATTGAGGGCGCCATATATGCACACTGGGCGCTTCGGAACGCTCGAGGCTGTGATTGGATTCTATAACCGTGGTGGAGATTTTGACGGACCGAATATCGATCACGGCGTCATCAGGCCACTCAATCTTCCACCTCAACCCGCGGCAGATCTTGCGGCTTTCCTGCGGAGGCCTTTGACGGATCCGCGGGTCGCTCAGGAACTCCCACCGTTTGATCGACCGAGACTCTTTACCGAATCAACGAGAGTACCGACGATTTCCGGAACTGGCCGTGCAGGCAATGGAGGATCAGTTCCGAATGCCATAGCAATCGAACCGCCATTCGCAGGAAACACCGATTTCACCGTTGCTGTGTCTTCGATTCCAGCCGGAGCCACCGCTGTCTTGGTTATTGATTCCTCCGATCCTGGAGTGGGAACCCAGATTCCCACCTCGGGTGCGCTTGTGCGCCGCACAGTCACCGCCTCAGGAACTGGTATCGCTTCTGTTGGGGTCTCGCTTCCAAATGACGCAACAGTCATTGGAAGGACCTTCTTTGGACGTTGGTATGTCACAGACCCGGCTGCGACGAATGGATTCTCAGTTAGTCGCCTCGTCAGATTTACTGTATTTGGCAATGCAATCTTTCGACGTACTGCTGTCAACGATTTTGATGGAGATGGTAAGTCCGACATCGCAATCTTCCGTCCGACTGCGGGCGAATGGTGGTATTTGAAAAGCGCCGACCAAATAGCGGGAGGCATACGTTTCGGAGAAAGCACAGACAAAGTACTCTCCGCAGATTTTACAGGTGATGGAAAAACAGACTTTGCCTTGTTTCGTCCATCGACAGGATACTGGTACATCGTTCGCAGTGACGATTTCGGATTTTACGGTCTTCCATTCGGATCTGCAGGGGACATACCGGTCCCCGCTGATTACGACGGAGACCGTAAGGCCGATGTTGCAGTGTTTCGGCCGAGCACAGGTCAATGGTACATTCTCGGCACCACAAACGGTCTCTCAATCACGTCTTTTGGCGCGAGCGGCGACCTTCCTCAACCGGAAGATTACGACGGCGACGGTCGCGCTGATACAGCTATTTTCAGAGCCAATGGAACCAATGGCGCCGAATGGTGGGTTAATAGATCAACGGCCGGACTTCTCGCAGTTGGATTTGGAATCAGCACCGATAAGCCAGTCGCAGGGGACTACACCGGAGACGGTAAGACGGACATTGCCATATTTCGTCCATCAAATGGATACTGGTTTGTTCTAAAGAGTGAGAACTTCACCTACTATGCCGCGCCTCTTGGACTTTCAACCGACATCCCATCCCCAGGAGACTATGACGGCGATGGAAAGTGGGATTTCGCTGTGTTCCGCCCATCTCAGGGTATGTGGTGGATAAATAATTCCTCGGGAAGTTTCTTCAATGCGGCATTCGGCCTGACGGGAGATTTACCAACTCTTACGGCAAATCTCAGATAGGCCTGCAATTAAAAACGGTCGCTAGAGCGACCGTAGAGTTTTTGATTTGAGACCCCTTTAGATTACCGAAGTGATGATTTCCTTGATGCTTCGTTGCAGCTCGCGATCGTCAGTGATTGGAGAACACAAGGCAACCTCCGCCGCCTCAGTTGCCGTAATGCCACCCGAAATCATCTGTGCGGCATAAATCAACAATCGTGTTGATACACCCTCTTCAAGTCCGTGACCGCGCAGGTTCCTGATTTTCTGACCAATTCTCACCAAATCTTTCGCAACGTCCTCGGTGATTCCACCTTCTCTTGAAACAATCTCGATTTCCGCGTCTTCATTCGGATAATCGAACTCCATCGCCACGAAACGCTGCCTGGTCGATTGTTTGAGGTCCTTGAGTATTGATTGATAACCAGGATTGTAGGACACCACCAGCATGAATTCGGGAGGTGCCTCGATGATCGTCCCGCGTTTTTCAATCGGAAGACGGCGCCTGTCGTCCGTCAAAGGATGGATGATCACGACCGTATCTTTTCTCGCCTCGACAACTTCATCGAGATAGCAGATTGCGCCAGCTTTGACAGCTGTCGTCAGAGGGCCGTCGTGCCATACAGTCGAGTCACCTTCTAGCAAGAAACGTCCGACAAGATCTGTCGAAGAAAGGTCCTCGTGGCATGCAACGGTCACCAGCGGCCTCTTGAGACGGTAGGCCATATGCTCGACAAAGCGCGTCTTGCCACACCCGGTCGGACCCTTCAGCATTACGGGGAGTTTCGATTTATAGGCAGCTTCAAAGAGTTCGACCTCATTTCCGACAGGAAGGTAATAAGGTTCGTCAGTAATGTTGAATTCTTCGATAGCGAGCTCGTTGGGCATGATGATTAAAGAAGA
Organism: Pyrinomonadaceae bacterium; assembly: GCA_964228775.1. Taxonomy (GTDB): domain Bacteria; phylum Acidobacteriota; class Blastocatellia; order Pyrinomonadales; family Pyrinomonadaceae; genus CAXRBW01. Next base: position 9,946 of record CAXRBW010000191.1, read on the forward strand.
AGTCTATCACTCGAGAAAATGTGCCCGCAAACATTCTGCTATTTGTGAGATAAAACCTGTGCGTTACCAGCGAATCGGTCTTATGTCGGGCCCGACAACATGTTCTCCCGCGATGATGTTCTCTTTCCATTGGGTGAGACTGGCATCATCGATCCGTACTTGGTGCGCGGCATACCAAATTACAACATCTTGATTGACCAATGACTCGCCGTTAAGCCACGGTGAAAGCTGCGCAGAAGTTGTCCCGAACAGATTCTGATCGTCAATTTCAGCTGGCGCGTCTGACGTACCTGAGAAGCGCATGATCCAGAAATCTCCCGCTCCGAACGGATCGAAAACAGTACCATCTACCGCTGCCACCGCCCCATCGTTCGTTCCGGGTATCAGCTGATATGCCTCGTCACCGTTCGAGTTCTGAATAAGGACTCCTCGGTTAAGCGCGTAGTTCTTGAATAGAAGACTTTCTATGGTTATGGGACTGAGAAATCTCCTGCCACGTTCTAGGCGCATCACTCTGTTTGTCGGTTGAACGATGTCGAAGTCGAGCCTCCAGTAAACATGATGTGTTCGCTGGCTGCATACGCATGAATTGGAAATCGATCCAAAACCATACCGTGGCCGGATAGTGCCATCATTTCCGAATCTCCACTCCATGATGTATCGATACCAGCCTGCATTCATTTCGGTTACAAGCACAACTTCGTTTCCATTTCCGATGTCTTGTTGATAGATTGCAACACCCTGGAAATTCCCTGTATCGTTACGTGTCTCAACGACCGTACTTGCAGAGGTGCCAGTGGGCAGTACGGCAATGCCGCCACCCTGACCGTTGGGAAACGTCACACCTGTTGTCGGTATCTGAAAGTAGCCCTCTGAATACTGCCAGTCCCGGTATGGTCCGCAGACATCGTTTTGGTCTTTGACGTTCAAAATCGGCGCATGTCCCCGCTTCAGGACCGACTTCCCCTTGTATCGGACATTCCTAACCTCGATTCCCGATCTCTCACTTACATTTCCCGAAGAAGCTGACGGTCGAACGACGGTCATCTCCCAGAGGGTCGTGCCATTTTGCGTTACTGTCAGCAGATACTGACCCGAAAGACCAGAACCAGAACTTCCTTGGTTGGCAGACGGAATTCCACATGACTCAGGGGTCGCCCGGGACATGGGGGGAGCGTTGTTGGCATACCGCACAAGTTTTGAATTCTTAAAACTGGCACCGACTATCAGAGACTCTCCAGTCGACCGGTCGCTCAAACCGATATTTATCAGCCGCTCCCCGTTCAATATAGTTATGGGAGGCATCGCTTCGAATACATCGAGCGCACCACTTTGAAGGCGGGGTCCGAATAGTGGATCAATCGCAATTAACTTCTTGGCCGCGTTGATTTCTGAATCTGATACCCCTGGAATCAGAGTTGACTCGTAGGCCCTGATTCCCTCGCGGCCTATTAAATCGCCTTCCGCTACGATTGTCCGGTCGTTTGTATAGTCGTAAAAGTAGACCTTAAAACGCTTAGCAGCAGTGACTTCATTCTCGACTACCTCAAAGGCTACGACGCGACTGTTTGTTCCTGCGAGAAGTCTTTCAACCGCAGGGGCTGACGCTGCCCGTATTTTTGCAGAATCGATTTCACTCTGGGTCGGGCCTACGGGTACCACCGTGATGTTGGCAGTCCTATTCGCTGAAGGTTTTCTGCCACTTCCAGACGATGCATATCTCTCGTTGGAACCGAACACTGAAGAAGTGTGGCCGAGAAGAAAAACCGCAATAATCAGAGAAGTAAAGCTTTTCATAAATGCCAGACAAGGGTTTTGGTACGAGGGCGCTAAAAAGAAATAACACTGACGAAAGCCACAAGGCAAGAATTCGTCAGTGTTATTTCCAAGAATTCCAATGTCCTCAATGAGGACATTGTCTATATCAAACTATTTGCACTTGGAATATCCACAGTCTCTGCATGAATCACATCCAGATGCATGCTCGAGCTGCCCTTTGCATTCAGGACATTCTCCAATCATGTTCGACATGCCTGTTCCGTTTGCCGACACTGAGATTTCCATCGCTTGCGCAGCTTGCTTCGCAACCCTTCGCTCCGATTCGGGAAGGTTCTTGAGTCGACGGTCGATCAGGAACAAGCACT